>NZ_JACHEU010000001.1:0-267533 GCF_014201615.1 Aquamicrobium lusatiense
ACCAGGCCCGGCTGTTCGGCCTCGACCACGCCCTTGAGCACCTTGGCGACGCCCAGCGGCTCGACCGTCTCGTCCGACTTCACCAGAATGGCGCGGTCGGCACCCATGGCCAGCGCCGTGCGCAGCGTCTCCTGGGCCTGCTGAGGGCCGACCGAGACCACGACGATCTCCGCAACCTTGCCCGCTTCCTTCAGGCGGATCGCTTCCTCGACCGCAATCTCGTCAAACGGGTTCATCGCCATCTTCACATTGGCAAGCTCAACACCGCTGCCGTCGGCCTTCACGCGAACCTTCACATTCGCATCAACAACCCGCTTGACGGGGACGAGAACTTTCATGTTGCACTCACCTCTCGAGATTTCCTTGGGTGCGCCATAACAGCGCTTTTCCAGTCAAAATTGTTCAAAGCCGACATTTCCGTTCGCTATAGGCCCGTTCGCCATAGACTGGTATGCGGCACCCTGTAGTGGCGGGAGGGCTTCCTCAGGCGGGCGGAACCGTAGTTGCGGCCCTTTGGCCCGTCAATATGTGCAGTGCAAACAAAATCGTTTGAATTGCCAGCTTTACTGCCTGCCCCAACGCGCAGCCGGCTTATCTTCGCTCACGGCCACCGGAGCCAACGTTACGTCATCCTCAGCGGCAGCATCAGCCACTTCTGCCGGCGCGAACAAAGGCACGTCCCGACGTTTGAACAGAAGCAGCAGCACCGCACCGCCCAGAATGCCGCCGACATGGCAGGCCCATGAAATCTGGTCTTCCCCCGCCCACAGGAACATCACGAACTGCAGACCGATCCAGGCCGCCAGCGCCCACGCGGCAGGCACCCGCAACGGAATGCGGGCGAAAGCAAGGATCCACACCTTGTTGCGCGGATAAAGCATCAGATAGGCGGTTACGACGCCGGCCACCGCGCCGGATGCACCGATCAGCGGCGCCTGCGATTCCGGCGCCACTAGCCCATGCATCAAGGCGCCGGCCGCAGCACTCAGCAGATAGAAGGCGAGGAAACGCAGATGTCCCATGGCATCTTCGACATTGTCGCCGAACACCCACAGAAACAGCATGTTGCCGCCAAGGTGCAGGACATCCAGATGCAGGAAGGAATAGGTGAGATAGCTCCAGCGCTCCGGCACGACGATGAACTGCGGCGCCAGCTCGGCATAGTGGTATACGACCGACGGTATGAAGCCCAGCCCAAGCATCGCGGCATTCGAGAAATCCTCGCTGCCCAGCGTCGTGACGCAATAGACGACGATGTTGAGCGCGATCAGCCCGATCGTGACATAGGCAAACCGTATGTGGTGCAGCCGGTTGGTGTCATAAAGCGGGATGAACATGCGGCTCCTGTGGATACGGGCTCAGCGGTTCTTGCCCGGAACCCATAGCACATCGGCGTTTCCGTTGTCATTGACGGCCCGTGCGGCGACGAAAAGCAGATCCGACACGCGGTTGATGTAGCGGATGCCTTCGGCATTGACATGCTCGCCCTCCAGCTGCGCCAGAGCCACCATCTCGCGCTCGGCGCGCCGGGCCACCGTGCGCGCCAGATGCAGCGCGGCGGCCGCCGGCGTTCCGCCGTTGAGCACGAAGGAGCGCAGCGGCTGGAGATCCTTGTTCAGAAGATCGATGTCCTGCTCGACGCGCTCGACCTGCGAAGCAATGATGCGCAAAGGCTCGTAATCCAGCTTTTTGCCTGTGTCGGGCGTCGAGAGGTCTGCGCCGAGGTCGAACAGATCGTTCTGGATGCGCCCCAGCATGGCGTCGATAACGGGATGTGCGGATGCCGTATGGACACGGGCCATGCCGATGCAGGCATTGGCCTCGTCCACGGCGCCATAGGCTTCCACGCGCTGGTCGCATTTCAGCCGCCGCTCGCCGGTCCCGAGCCCGGTGGTGCCGGCGTCGCCGGTGCGGGTGTAGATATTGTTAAGCCTGACCATGACGACCTCCGGGGCAACCTCTGGGACAACCTCAGTCCGGCTACCTTCCGGCGATGTAGACGGCGAGAAGCAGGAAGACCAGCGCCACGAACTGCAGGATGATGCGCGCCTGCATCAGCTTGTTGGACGTGTTGCCCGACCCGCCGCGCATCATGTTCATGAGACCGCGAACCAGCACGACGACCACGGCGAACATGAAAACGACGGCGATGATGTTGAAAGCAGTTGCCATATGCAGATGTCCGTTGCTGTATCGGGCTTTCGGGTTCAGGCGGCCCGGGAAAGTATGCGGTAGAACAGGTTCGCAGGCAGAAGTCGCTTCATGAGAGCGCCGACCCTGGCGGGCATCGTTACCACATAGTGCGGGCGCGGGCGTTGCGACACAAGCGCATGGCGCACGGCCCTGTAGACGACGGCCGGCTCCGAGCGGACCTTGTCCGTGGTGCTGCGCACCTGCTCCATCTGCGCGCGATAATCGTCGCGATAGGACGAAGCACCGTAGTCGACATGCTTGAGGAACCAGACCATGCCGTTCCTGTGAATGTTGGAACGCACCGGGCCGGGCTCGATCAGCGAGACATGGATGCCTGAGCCTTCCAATTCAAAACGCAGTGTCAGCATCAGCCCTTCGACCGCATGCTTGGAGGCGCAATAGGCGCCGCGCAGCCGCGCCGGCATCAGGCCGAGTATCGAGGAGCAGTGAACCAGCCGGCCATGCCCCTGTGCGCGCATCGCCGGCAGCACGCGCCGCGTCAGGTCATGCCAGCCGAACACATTGGCCTCGAACTGTTCGCGCAGGGCCTCCACCGGAAGGTCTTCCACCGCGCCGGCCTGCGCATACGCGCCATTGTTGTAGAGCGCATCGAGACGCCCGCCGGTCAGTTCCATCACGTCCCGGACGAGCGCTTCGATGGAGGCTGGTTCGCGATAGTCGAGATAGAAGGCTTCGAAACCCTCGGCTTCCAACGCCTCGATGTCCTGCTTTTTGCGCGCCGTGGCGAAAACCCGCCAGCCATCGGCCTTCAGCGCGCGGGCGCAGTAAGCGCCGATGCCTGAAGATGCTCCGGTGACGATGATGGTGGGCAACTGTGCGTCAGGACCGGCCATTCTTCCCCGGGGCTTGTCTTTCAGGGGCAACCTTTCCCATATTCGCGGCCTTGATTCAATCACGGGACCAGCCATTGTTACGCAGGATTGTAGCCGTCAAACGCGTTCTCTATGACGCGCTCGGGCATTTCAACGACGACGACGGATGGTCCATGGCCAGTCATCTGGCCATTTCGGCGCTGATGGCGCTGTTCCCTTTCCTGATCTTCGCGACCACGCTGGCCTCGTTCCTCGGAGCGGAAGCCTTCGCCGATACCGCCGTGCATCTGGTGTTCGACACATGGCCGGAACAGATCGCCAAGCCCATCGCCAACGAAGTCCTCAATGTGCTGACCGTACAGCGCACCGACCTTTTGACCTACGGCGTCCTGCTGGCCGCCTTCTTCGCCTCGAACGGCATCGAGGCGCTGCGCACCTCGCTGAACCGCGCCTACCGGGTGACGGAAGATCGCGGCATCATCTACCGGCGCATTCAAAGCCTCATTTTCGTGCTGATCGGCTCCGCCGTGTTCTTCGCCATCAGCGTGCTTCTGGTGTTCGCGCCGTTGCTGGCGCGGCTGGCCGAGGCACATTTCGAATGGATCAGCCCCTATATGGGCACCATCACCTTCTGGCGTTACACCATCGCCGCCACCGTCATCATCGGCGCTCTGCTGGCGGTGCATATGTGGCTGCCGACCGGGCGGCGCAGCTTCCTGTCCATCCTGCCCGGCATCGGCTTTACCCTCGTGGCATGGGTTGTCGGCTCGATGATCTTCGGCGCCTATATCGACAATTTCTCGTCCTATGCCTCGACCTATGCGGGGCTTGCCTCGATCATGATCGCGGTGGTCTTCCTCTACATCGTCTCGGCGATCTTCATCCTCGGCGGTGAACTCAACGCCGCCATCAGCCGCTATCAGGAAGCGCGCGCCCGCGTCGGCGCCTGAGCACGCGCCGTTGCCAGCCCAACGCCCAGCGTGGTGATGGCCATGCCGACGATCTGGACGGGCGAGAGCGTTTCCCCGAACAGCGCCCATGCCATCAGGGCGGTCACCGCCGGAACGAGATAGAACAGGGAACCGACCTTCGACATTTCGCCGTCCCTGATCAGGATCATCAGCAGGAATATCGCGCCCACCGACAGGACCAGCACCAGCCACGTCATGGCAAACACCAGTTCGCCATTGAACACCACGGTGCGCGTCTCGAACAGGAGAGCGATGGGCACGGCGACGGCCGCGCCGCCCACATATTGCCAGAAGGTTCCCGTCACCAGATCGCCGCCGGAGCCGTGGCGCTTCTGCCAGATGGTTCCGGCGCTGATCGCCAGAACCACACAGATCGATGCACCGAGCGTGGCCGGGGTGATGCCGCTGCCCGCCACTCCGAATTTCGGCCACAGCACGAGGATGACGCCGGCAAGGCCGATGCCCAGCCCCAGCCAGTGGCGCGGCTGGATCTTCTCGCCGAGCAACTGCCCCGCCATCACCGCCGTGACCAGCGGCTGGAGGCCGGCCACCAGCGCCGACAGGCCGGCCGGCATGCCGTGGCGCACCGCCCAGAATGTGCCCCCGAGATAGACGCCGTGTATCAGCACCCCTGCGCCCATGGCGTGACAGGCGGTGCGCGCCGGCAGCCTGCGCGCATGCAGCACGATTGCGAGGAAGGCGAAAATGACGGCCGCGATGACGAAACGCGCACCGAGGAAGGTGAACGGCTCCGCCCAAGGCATGGCATAGCGCGCGCCGATGAAGCCTGTCGCCCACAGAACGACGAACAGCGATGGGATGAAGCGCTTCATCGTAAACCTTTCGGCCGGTCAGAACGGCATTCTTGTTCACCGCTTAGCGGTCTCATCCCTGTCAGGCAAAGCAAAACCTGTAGGCCATCGGGCTTACAGGCCGACAAGCCGCCGAATTTCCTGCGGCGTGGCGCCGGCGGTCCGCAGGGCGGTAAGTCCGGTCGATTTCATGCTTTTCGACAGCTTGCGCCCGTCCTCGCCCAGAATCAGCCGGTGATGGCGATAAAGCGGCGCAGGCAGGCCCAGAAGCTCCTGCAAAAGACGCTGGACGGCGGTTGCATGATAAAGATCGCGACCCCGCACCACATGGGTTACGCCCTGCAGCGCATCGTCGGTCACTACAGACAAATGATAGCTGGTCGGGATTTCACGACGCGCAAGAATGACGTCACCCCATGCAGCGGCATCGGCTTCCACGGTTGCCACCTCGGCGAGGCCGTCGTCCTGATACTCCTGCCATGACAGCTTCCGCCCGATCCGGGCGAGCGCCGCCGCCATATCCAGCCGCCAGGCGAAGGCCCGGCCCTCATCGATGCGCCGCTGCCGTTCCTGCGAGCCAAGCGTCTTGTCGAGCCCCGGATAGAGCGGCGCGCCATCCGGGTCACGCGGCCAGCCCGTGCCATCCCCTTCCCGCGCTTCCGCAAATGCCCTGATTTCCCCCCGGCTCATGAAAGCCGGATAGACCAGCTCCTGCCGGACGAGTTCGGCGAGCACCTCCCGATACGCGCCGAAATGGGCGGACTGGCGACGCACCGGCTCCTCCCAGACAAAGCCGAGCCAGCGCAGATTCTCATAGATGCCGGCCTCGAACTGCGGCGTGCAGCGCGTGGTGTCGATGTCCTCGATGCGCAGAAGCAGCCGTCCGCCAGCCATCTTCGCCAGATCGTCGTTGAGCATGGCGGAAAGCGCATGGCCAAGATGCAGTTCGCCGTTGGGGCTGGGTGCGAAGCGAAAGATCGGTGCTGTCATGCTGCTGCGGGCAAATCGGGTTGTGCGGCGCTCTCGCCGATTGCTACTCTCGCCGCGCAATCGACACAAGCAACCCTGAGCACAAGCATTCCCATGCAGCGCATCGAAACAATGGCACATATCACGCAGGGCCTCGATGCGCTCGTCGCGCTCGACCCGCGCCTCGCCATGGTACGCGAGCGCGCCGGCGACGTGCCGCTGCGCCTTTCCGAGCCCGGCTTTCACAGCCTCGCCTCGATCCTGATCTCCCAGCAGGTATCGCGGGCCAGTGCGGATGCCATATTCGGCCGCCTCACCGCCATGCTCGATCCGCTGACGCCGCAATCGGTTCTGGAAGCCGACGAGGCCGTCTTCCGCACCGCCGGCCTTTCGCGCCCCAAGCAACGCTCCATTCTTGCTGCTGCGACAGCGGTGGCGGAAGGTCTCGATCTCGACGGGCTCTGCCGGCTCGATGCCGACGAGGCGCACCGCCGCCTTACCGCCATTTCCGGCATCGGCACGTGGACGGCGGATTGCTATCTGCTGTTTGCCGCCGGCCATCCCGACATCTTTCCTGCACGCGATGTCGCGTTGCAGACCGCAGTGGGCCATGCCCTGACCATAGACCCGCGCCCGGGTGAAAAGCCGCTTCTGCGGCTGGCCGAATCATGGCGCCCGTGGCGGGGCGTGGCGGCGCGCCTTTTCTGGGCCTATTACCGCGAACTGAAGGGGCGCGAGGCCGCACCTCCCGCCTGAAACCTCGAAAAACCGCACAAAACGGGCCTTTTGCAGGCATCGCGACCTGCACAATCCGCTTCACATGACTGTCATGGGAGGCGTAGAATATCCGCGACATCCAGAGCATGATCAACGCGGCAAAGGAGGTTGGACAGGTGACGGTCGCCGTATCTCCGGATGGGCTTCCCGCGCTGGTGCTGAACGCGGATTATCGCCCGCTCAGCTACTATCCCCTGTCGCTGTGGTCATGGCAGGACGCCATCAAGGCCGTGTTCCTCGAACGCGTGAACATCGTCGCCGAATATGAGCATGCGATCTCCTCGCCGAGCTTCTCCATGAAGCTGCCGAGCGTGGTGAGCCTGAAGACCTACGTGAAGCCCTCCCGCTACCCGGCCTTCACCCGCTTTAACGTGTTCCTACGCGACCGCTTCCGCTGCCAGTATTGCAACACGACCGAGGATCTGACCTTCGACCATGTCATCCCACGTCGTTGTGGCGGCACGACGACGTGGGAGAACATAGTCGCCGCCTGTTCCCCCTGTAATCTGCGAAAAGGGGGCATGCTGCCGTCTCAGGCCAGAATGTGGCCTCAGCAGAAGCCTTACCAGCCCACAGTGCAGGACCTGCACAACAACGGCCGGCTCTTCCCGCCCAACCATCTGCACGAAAGCTGGATGGAT
The DNA here is from genome assembly GCF_014201615.1 of Aquamicrobium lusatiense. Lineage (NCBI taxonomy): Bacteria > Pseudomonadati > Pseudomonadota > Alphaproteobacteria > Hyphomicrobiales > Phyllobacteriaceae > Aquamicrobium > Aquamicrobium lusatiense. The sequence goes on from NZ_JACHEU010000001.1 coordinate 7,197, forward strand.
TTTCTCTACTGGGATGTCGAACTGGAACCGTGAGGCGCGTGCCTGACCCCGGCGGTCAGCATTCCTCGCCGAAGCGGTTGGAAATCAGTTCCTCAAGCGCATCCAGCGCCGCCCCGGCATCAACGCCGCGGGCAATCACGCGCACCGAGCATCCGGGGCTCGCAGCCAGCATCATCAGCCCCATGATCGAGGTGCCGCCGACGCGGGTGCCGTCCTTCTCAACGAAAATCTCCGCCTCGAAACCGGAAACCATCTGCACGAACTTGGCCGAAGCCCGCGCATGAAGGCCGCGCTGATTGACGATCTTCACGTCGCGCGCCAGCTCTTCCATGTTATCGGCTTCAATGCTCATGTGCCGGCTCATTTGCTGGCCAGCAGCTGGCTTGCGACATTGATGTATTTGCGGCCTGCCGCCTGCGCCTCTTCAAGGGCTGCCTGCATGTCGTCATTCTTGCGCACGCTCGAAAGCTTGATCAGCATCGGCAGGTTCATGCCGGCGATCACTTCGGCGCGGCCGGCCTCCATGACCGAGATCGCAAGATTCGAGGGCGTGCCGCCGAACATGTCGGTGAGAACTATGACGCCGGTTCCGGTGTCCACCTCGGCCACCGCCTCGACAATGTCGCGGCGGCGCTGCTCCATGTCGTCATCGGCACCGATCGACACCGTTGCAACCTGTTCCTGAGGTCCGACCACATGTTCCAGCGCATAGCGGAACTCTTCGGCCAGTCGACCGTGCGTCACGAGCACGAGTCCGATCATCGTTGGATGGCTCCCGTCATGGCCCCTTCACAAGCGCTTTTTATACTCGCCACCCCGGCGACTTGGGAGCGCTATCTTGTCGAGACGTGGCGCGTTGACAAGCCCTAAAGTGCACCTTGGGTGGCCATATTGCCGCATTGCAGCATCATTCTGCCCTGAAAGGCGGCAATTTCAGCCAGGCGGCCAGTATCTGCAGCGCACAAACCACATTCCGGGCCGGCAGATCAATGCGCGGCACCACGCATCCGGCGACGGTTTCATGCGCCTCTTCCTGAAGACGCGGTAGCTCTGTATCGGGCACCAGCCGCACGATCAGATCGATCACGGCACCATCTTCGCTGGCCGCCAGCCTTTGCGGCCCGATGCCGCAGACTTCAGCCAGGCCCGAAATCGTGTCGGGAGCATGGCAAACCAGCCGCCCGCCATGGCCGCTCGCAAAAACCTGATCGTCCGCGACCAGCCGGCAGAAGCGCCCGCGGGTGCCAAGCCTGTCGATCAGGGCAAGCGCCAGCGTGCTCTTGCCCGACCCTGACGGGCCGGTGATCAGGACACCCTTGTCGGCGACCAAAACAGCCGTGCCATGGACATTGGTCGCCGGCCCGGCCTGCACGACGGCGCTCACAGCTCGCCAGGCAGCACGATGGTGAAGCGTGCCCCCAGCACCTCGCCTGGCCTGTCAGCCGGAATGTTCCCGGCCGTCAGCGTGCCGCCATGCGCCTCCACGATCTGGCGGCTGATCGACAAGCCGAGGCCCGAATTCTGACCGAATGCCTCACTCGACGGGCGATCGGTGTAAAACCGCTCGAAGATGCGCTCGACCGCATCGGGACGGATGCCCGGGCCGTTATCATCGATGGTGATGACGTTAGAGTTTCCCTTGCGCGCCAGCGAGATCGAAACAACGCCGTGTTCTTCCGGCACGAAGGAACGCGCATTCTCGATCAGATTGGTGATCACCTGCCCCAGCCGCAATTCGTGACCGCTTACCCGATAACCTTTGGAGCCTGCAGGCAGATCGGTGACATGAAGCCTGATATCGACCGGCTTCTTGTGGCCCGACGCCTCGCGCGAGACCGCGACCAGATCGGTGATGAATTTCTTCAGGTCGACGCTGTCCGCATCCTCGCGCGCCAGTTCCGCATCGAGACGCGAGGCATCGGAAATATCGGTGATCAGACGATCCAGCCGGCGCACATCGTGCTGGATCACCTCCAGCAGCCGCTCACGCGATGCTTCGGATTTGGCAAGCGGCAGGGTCTCGACCGCGCTGCGCAGCGAGGTGAGCGGGTTCTTCAGTTCATGGCTGACATCGGCCGCGAAGCTTTCGATGGCGTCGATGCGGGCATAGAGCGCATTGGTCATGTCGCGCACGGCCACCGAAAGATTGCCGATCTCATCCTGCCGGTCGGAGAAATCCGGGATCTCCTCGCGGCTCTTGACCCCGCGCCGCACGCGCACGGCAGCGGCAGCCAGCCGGCGCAGCGGATTGGCGATGGTGGAAGCCAGCAGCAGCGACATCAGCGCCGTCACCAGCGCGGCAATGCCGAACACGCGCAGGATCGCCTTGCGCTCGGCCGCAACGATCTTGTCGATGTCGCCCTCGGTGGACAGCATAAGCACGCCCAGCACCGCCCGGAAACGCTGGATCGGCACAGCGACAGAAACCACCTGCTCGCCCTTTTCCGAAATGCGCACGATCGTCGATGGACTGCCGGTCAGCGCCTTCATCACTTCCGGATAGGCGGCGCCATTGCCGCCCGGCTGCTCATGATAGACGGGCAGGTCCCGGTTCCTGAACAGGTCGAAGACGAAACGCTCCGCCCGCTCAAGAAAGTTCGGCTTATCCTCTTCCAGCGGCGGCAGGTCGTAGCGCAGGATCTGGCCGCGCGAGTAGAGCCGGCGCGAATCCAGCAACAGGATGGCGTCCCGGTCGTAGACCCGTGCGCGCGTGTTGGTGGGCGAAATCAGCCGGCGCAGCAGGGGCGCGACGCGCTCCGGGTTGATCGGAAAATCGAGATTGTCGAGCTGGTCCGATCCCGGCGCGAGGCTTTCGCCGGCCTGCAGTTCCAGCAGCTTTTCCGGGTCGATGCTGATCGAATCCGTTTCGATCGTGGCCGAAGAGGCGATGGCGCTGGCGATGATCTCGCCCTGAGTCATCAGGCTTTCCACGCGCGCGTCGATCAGGCCGTCGCGGAACGTGTTCAGATAGAGAATGCCGGTGACCATGACGGCAAGGCCGGCAAGGTTGACGAACAGGATGCGCCGCGTGAGGCTGGAAAAGACGTGGTGGCCGAGGAAACGGCGCACGGGCACGGTCAGCCGCGACAGCACCGAAAGACGGCGCACGGGGCGTCTCGATACACCCGCCTGCTTCCTGAGCTGTGCTTCGCTGACCATGGCCCCCGCAGCCTCATGCGTGCCGCGCCTATAGCAATTCCAGCAAAAAAGCGCAGCGGTTTTGCGTTCGGAATTGCCTCAAAACAAAAGATCAGAGCGTTTCTGCGATTCCGGGAAAGGCAGAAACGCTCTAGGCTTCCTTGAAACGATAACCCACGCCGTAGAGCGTCTCGATCATCTCGAAGTCGTCGTCCACCATCTTGAACTTCTTGCGCAGGCGCTTGATGTGGCTGTCGATGGTGCGGTCGTCCACATAGACCTGCTCATCATAGGCCGAATCCATCAGCGCGTCGCGGCTCTTCACCACGCCGGGCCTTTGCGCCAGCGAATGCAAAATGAGGAATTCCGTCACCGTCAGCGTGACCGGCACGCCCTTCCAGGTGCAGGTGTGGCGCTCCTGATCCATCACCAGCTGGCCGCGCTCCAGCGAACGGGTCTGCTGGTTCGGGGTCTTGGCGGCGGTTTCGCGCGCGCCTGCACGGCGCAGCACCGCCTTCACGCGCTCGACAAGCAGGCGCTGCGAGAAGGGTTTGCGGATGAAATCATCAGCGCCCATCTTGAGGCCGAACAGCTCGTCGATCTCGTCATCCTTGGAGGTGAGGAAGATCACCGGCAGATCGGTCTTCTGGCGCAGCCGGCGCAAAAGCTCCATGCCGTCCATGCGCGGCATCTTGATGTCGAGGATAGCGAGGTTCGGCGGACGGGCGGCCAGCCCCTCCAGCGCCGAAGCGCCATCGGTATAGGTCTCCACCCTGTAGCCCTCGGATTCCAGCGCTATGGAAACCGAAGTCAGAATGTTGCGGTCGTCGTCGACAAGCGCGATCGTTGCCATTTCGAGCGGCTCCCTCATGGGCGAGTATCCCTTCTAAAAGCAGAAGGGCTTGTGCAGGACAAATTAGGTACAAAATGTGGCACGTCCATTCAACCGCGCCAAGGCCGCCAGGCACATTTGCAGCCGACAAAAAACGAACCGCCAAGCCTTCTGTCCCGCTGACAGACGAGTTTTTACACACATATAAACGATTTAAACAACTTTCAAAATTTTTAAATCGATTAATGATTTGAAATTGCTGACTTTTTCTGTTTCTGAGCAGAAAAGGCTCCGGAAACGCCAGCCTTTCCCTCATCGCATCCGCGTATATTGAAAGGACTTCCATGTCGGAAATCGGCAAACGCAATCCTGCACTCGGGCTCGATACACTCGGTCTCAGCACGGCGGGACAGGTGTATTTCAATCTCGGCCCGGCAGAGCTCTGCGAGGAGGCTGTCCGCCGCGGCGAGGCAACGCTGACCGCCCATGGCGCGCTTGTCGCCGACACGGGGCAGTTTACGGGACGTTCGCCCAGGGACAAGTTTGTCGTTCGCGACGAGAACACCGAAGCCCATGTCTGGTGGGACAACAACAATGCGATGACGCCGGCGCAGTTCGATGCGCTCTATGCCGATTTCCTCAAGCATGCGTCCGGCAAGGACCTGTTCGTGCAGGACCTGATCGGCGGCGCCGATCGCTCGCTGAGCTTACCGACGCGCGTGATCACCGAATTCGCATGGCATTCCATGTTCATCCGCAACCTGCTGATCCGCCTCACCGATGAGGAGATCGCCGGTTTCGTTCCGGAAATGACCATCATCGACCTGCCCTCCTTCCGCGCCGACAACAGCAGGCATGGCGGCCGCAGCGAGACGCTCATCGCCGTCGACCTGACCCGCAAGATCGTTCTGATCGGCGGCACGAAATATGCCGGCGAGATGAAGAAGTCGGTGTTCACCGCGCTGAACTACATCCTGCCCGCCAAGGGCGTCATGCCCATGCACTGCTCGGCCAACGAAGGCCCGGACGGCGATGCCGCCGTGTTCTTCGGCCTCTCCGGCACCGTCAAGACCACGCTTTCGGCCGATCCGAAGCGTACGCTGATCGGCGACGACGAGCATGGCTGGGGCCCGGACGGCATCTTCAACTTCGAGGGCGGCTGCTACGCCAAGACCATCCGCCTTTCAGCCGAGGCAGAGCCGGAAATCTTCGCCACCACGCGCCGTTTCGGCACGGTGCTGGAAAATGTCGTGCTCGATGAGAAGCGCGTTCCCGACTTCGATGACGGCTCGCGCACCGAGAACACGCGCTGCGCCTATCCGCTGGACTTCATCCCCAACGCCAGCGCCACAGGCCGCGCCAGCCACCCGAAGAACATCATCATGCTAACCGCCGATGCTTTCGGCGTGATGCCGCCGATCGCAAAGCTGACGCCGGCGCAGGCCATGTATCACTTCCTGTCAGGTTACACCGCCAAGGTGGCCGGCACGGAGCGTGGCGTCACCGAACCGGAAGCCACCTTCTCCACCTGCTTCGGCGCGCCCTTCATGCCGCGCCATCCTTCGGAATACGGCAACCTGCTGCGCGAACTGATCGCCGAGCACAATGTCGATTGCTGGCTGGTCAACACCGGCTGGACCGGTGGCGCCTACGGCGTTGGCAGCCGCATGCCGATCAGGGCAACGCGCGCCCTTCTGACGGCCGCTCTCGACGGTTCGCTCAAGCAGGCCGAATTCCGTACCGACCCGAATTTCGGCTTCGAGGTGCCTGTTTCGGTGCCGGGCGTCGACCAGTCGATCCTCGACCCGCGCTCGACCTGGGCCGACAAGCAGGCCTACGACCGCCAGGCCGCGAAGCTGGTCGGCATGTTCATCGACAATTTCGGCAAGTTCGAAACCCATGTCGACGCGACCGTCAGGAGCGCGGCCCCGAAGGTGCAGGAAGCCGCCGAATAAGGCGCACACACCGCAACTGCAAAAGGCCCGGTTTCGATCGGGCCTTTTCTTTTTGGTTCTCAGGCCGCATGAGTGCTCACATGGCATTCGAGGACAACATCGTCATTGGCAGGGAAGCCGTCATCTATCCCGACGAGCTGGAAGAGGCGTTCATACGCGCTTCCGGTCCCGGCGGGCAGAACGTCAACAAGGTGGCCACCGCCGTTCAGCTTCGCTTCGACGCCGCCAATGCTCGCGGCCTTTCCGAGCGGGTGCGCGAGCGCACCCTGAAGCTCGCCGGGCAGCGCGCCACCAAGGACGGTGTCATCGTCATCGAGGCCGCACGTTTTCGCACGCAGGAGCAGAACCGCGCCGATGCCCGCCAGCGGCTGGCGGCGCTTGTCGCCAGAGCAGCCGAGCCGCCGCCCCCGCCGCGCAAGAAGACGAAGCCCACCAAGGGTTCGGTGGAACGCAGGCTGAAAGCCAAGGCAGGCCGGTCGGTGGTGAAAAAAATGCGGGGCAGGGTCGAAAGCGATTGAAAATCCCCGCGCGTCTTCCATTTTTCTCAATTAGCTGCGAAGACAATGATGGTTAATAAAAGGAGAACCCGATGGGTATTTTCGACTTCGTGAAGAATGTCGGCGCCAAGCTTGGCTTCGGTGACGACGAGACTCCTGATGCGGATGCGCTGAAGAAGGAGCTGGACTCCCACAAACTCGGCACTGACGACGTCAAGATCGAGGTCAATGGCGACACCGCCGTGCTCAAGGGTCAGGTCGCCGACCAGTCTGCACTCGAAAAGGCGATCATCGCGGTCGGCAACACGCTGGGTGTCTCCAAGGTTCAGGCCGACGAGCTGACGGTGACAACACCGGATGCTACGGTCAAGGAAGCCGTCTTCTACACGGTCAAGAAGGGCGACAACCTCTCCAAGATCGCCGAAGCCCATTACGGCAAGGGCAAGGCTTCCAAATACACCGTCATCTTCGAGGCCAACAAGCCGATGCTGACGCACCCGGACAAGATCTATCCCGGCCAGGTGCTGCGCATTCCCGATCTCGAAGGCTGAGACCGGAAAATATTCTGAGGGAACGGCGGCTTTCGGGTCGCCGTTCTGCTTTTCAGTGGTTCATAACTGAAGGCCCTATAACTGAAAACTACGAACAGACTGATGCCCACACTGCCCAAAGGCGTGCGCCACTTTCCGCTTTACCTGTCGCCGCAGCAGCAGGCGTCCCTCATCGATGAGATCAGGCAGGTGGTGCAGGAAGCTCCGCTCTTCGTTCCGGCCATGCCGCGCACCGGCAAGGAAATGAGCGTGCGCATGACCAATTGCGGCGAGCTCGGCTGGGTCACGGATAAGGAGCGCGGCTATCGCTACCAGCCCACGCACCCGCTGACCGGCGCGCCGTGGCCGCCGATTCCCGAAACGCTGCTCGATATCTGGCGCGACGTAGCGGGCCACGACAAGCCGCCGCAGGCCTGTCTCGTCAATTTCTACGATGAAAAGGCCCGCATGGGCCTGCATCAGGATCGTGACGAATCCGACTTTTCCGCTCCGGTGGTATCCGTCTCGCTGGGTGATGACTGCCGCTTCCGCGTCGGCACAACAGAGCGCGGCGGCCCGACCGCTTCGCTCAGGCTGGCGAGCGGCGACGTGCTGGTTCTGGGCGGGCAAAGCCGCCTCGCCTTTCATGGCGTCGACCGCATCTACCCGCAAAGTTCCACGCTTTTGAAGAATGGCGGCCGCATCAATCTGACGCTGCGCCGCGTCACCGCCTGAGCGGCGGGCTGGAGCACCGGGCGCTCTGACGAGCGTATCCCCACTCCTCCAGCTTGTTTCCCTTGGCCGCATTTGTGCAACGTCAGACGATTCCGTCTGACTGCAAAATGCTCTACAGCTTGCGAAGCGCCACTTCCTCGATCAGGTGATCGGCGCCCTTGCGCAGGATGAGATCGGCGCGGGGCCGGGTCGGCAGGATATTCTCGCGCAGGTTCCGCAGATTAATGTTCATCCACAACCCTTCGGCGATGGCCTGTGCCGCCCCTTCCGAAAGCTGCGAATAACGGTGGAAGAAGGAATCCGGATTGCGGAAGGCGGTGTCACGCAGCCGCATGAAGCGAGCGATGTACCAGTCGTGGATCAGCTTCTCGTCGGCATCGATATAGATGGAGAAGTCGAAGAAATCGGACAGGAACGGCACGAACTTGCCATCCGGCGGCAGATGGCGCGTCTGCAGCACGTTCAGCCCTTCGAAGATCAGGATGTCCGGCCGGTCGATGGTGGTGAAAGCACCCGGCACGACGTCGTAGGTCAGGTGCGAATAAAGCGGCGCCTGCACATCCTTCTCACCGGACTTGATGGCCGAAAGAAAGCGCAGCAGCGCGCCGACGTCATAGCTCTCGGGAAAGCCCTTGCGCTCCATCAGATTTTCGCGCCGCAGGACCTCGTTGGGCAGCAGAAAACCGTCCGTCGTCACCAGATCGACCTTCGGGCTGGAGGGCCAGCGCGACAACAATTCCATCAGCACGCGCGCGGTCGTCGATTTTCCGACCGCGACCGAACCGGCAAGGCCGATGATGAAGGGCGTCTTGGAGACCCCCTTGCCATTGAAGAAAACGCGGCGCTGGCTGGCGAGAAGCTGGCTCGCTTCGACATGCGCCGAAAGCAGCCGCGACATCGACAGATAGATGCGCCGGACCTCGTCGAGATCGACCGGATCGTTCAGCGACCGCAGGCGTTTGATTTCCTCGCCCGTCAGGGTCAGCGGCGTGTCGGCCCTGAATTTGGCCCACTCTTCTGCCGAAAAAAACAGATAGGGAGAATACTGTGCGGTCGGCGCAAGCTGATCCATCGCGACTCCAGCCCTCGCTCCGGGGTTCAACCCGGCTGGTTGCGGGATGCCTTTTCGGCGACGCCCGATTGCCCGGTCCGTCGCTCGAGTTCGGCAAGCACCTCGTCGAAGGGAACATTGGCGATCCCCAGCACGACGAGCAGATGATAGATGAGATCGGCGCTTTCCGAAACGATGCCGTCGCGATCTTTCGTAACCGCGGCGATCACCGTTTCCACCGCTTCCTCGCCCAGCTTCTGGGCCGCCTTGTCCATGCCTTTGGCAAACAGCCGTGCGGTCCAGGAATCAGCGTCGCCCGAGCGCGCCCGCTCGCGGATCGTTGCTTCCAGGTCGGAGAGCGTGAAACTGGCCATGGCGCCGTTTAAATCCGAACCGGACCGGAGTCGAGTCGAACATCGATGCCGGCGGCAGCCATATGGGCCTTTGCCTCGGCTATCGAATAGGTGCCGAAATGGAAGATCGATGCCGCCAGCACCGCCGTCGCATGGCCGTCGCGGATGCCCGCCACCATGTGGTCGAGCGTACCGACGCCACCGGATGCGATCACCGGCGCGCGCACAGCATCAGCCACGGCGCGCGTCAGGGCGATATCGTAGCCGGCCTTGGTGCCGTCGCGATCCATGGATGTGAGCAGGATTTCGCCGGCGCCGAGATCCACCACTTTTCGGGCAAACTCGATTGCGTCGATGCCGGTGTTCTCACGACCGCCATGGGTGAAGATTTCCCAGCGATCCGCCTCGCCCTCGCCGCTCACCTTCTTGGCGTCGATGGCGACGACAATGCACTGGTTGCCGAACTTATCGGCGGCTTCGGCGACGAATTCCGGATTCTTCACCGCAGCCGTGTTGATCGACACCTTGTCGGCGCCGGCCAGCAGAAGCTTGCGGATATCGGCCACCTGCCTGACACCACCTCCAACCGTCAACGGCATGAAGCAATGCTCAGCGGTGCGCGCCACCACATCGAAAATGGTCTCGCGGTTGTCGGAGGAAGCGGTGATGTCGAGGAAGCAGAGCTCGTCCGCGCCCGCCGCATCATAGGCGCGTGCTGCCTCCACCGGATCGCCTGCGTCGACCAGATCGACGAAATTGACGCCCTTGACGACACGGCCGTCCTTGACGTCGAGACAGGGAATGACACGAGCCTTGAGGGTCATGAGCGGTCCTCGAACATGGCAGCCTGCGGCTTTGCATCGCCGCGCAGAACGGCCAGCGCCTCGGCCGGGTCGATGCGCCCGTCATAGAGCGCGCGGCCGGAAATCGCGCCTTCGAGCTTCGCAGCGTCCGGCATGGTCATGCGTACGATGTCGGCGATAGAGGCGAGACCACCCGAGGCGATCACCGGAATGGAAACGGCCTCGGCCAGATCGATGGTCGAACTCCAGTTGATGCCGGCCAGCACGCCGTCACGGTCGATGTCGGTGTAGATGATGGCAGCGACGCCTGCGCCCTCGAACTGTTTCGCCAGCTCGATCACGCCGAGTTCCGAGGCTTCCGCCCAGCCCTCGACCGCAACCTTGCCGCCGCGCGCATCGATGCCGACCGCGACCTTGCCGGGGAACGCCTTGCAGGCCTTTTTCACCAGCTCGGGCTCGCGCACTGCCACGGTGCCGAGGATGACGCGGGCCAGCCCTTTGTCCAGCCAGCTCTCGATATGCGCCAGGGTGCGGATACCGCCGCCGAGTTGCACCGGGTTCTTCGTCGCCTTCAGGATCCCCTCGACGGCAGCACCGTTGACGCTCTGGCCCTCGAAGGCGCCGTTAAGGTCCACAACGTGCAGCCACTCGAAACCCTGCTCCTCGAAGACGCGCGCCTGAGCGGCAGGGTCGTCGTTGTAGACGGTGGCCTGTTCCATGTCGCCGAGCTTCAGGCGCACGCACTGGCCATCCTTGAGGTCGATGGCGGGAAAAAGGATCATGGCGTCCACATCAGGAAATTGGCGATGAGAGCGAGGCCGAGCGCCTGGCTCTTTTCGGGGTGGAACTGGGTTCCGACGAGATTGTCCCGCGCCACGGCGGCCGTCACCGGCCCGCCATAGTCGGCCACGGCGATAACCTGTTCCGGCTTCTGCGCATCGAGATGATAGGAATGGACGAAATAGGCATGCAGCCCTTTCGGCCCGGTCGGGATGCCGGCAAAGATCGGATGATCGTGCGTCACCTCAAGCGTGTTCCACCCGATCTGGGGAATTTTCAGCGACGGATCGGAGGGTGCGATCTCCTTCACGTCGCCCGCGATCCAGCCGAAGCCCTGCGTGACCGTCTTTTCCAGCCCGCGCGCGGACATGAGCTGCATGCCCACGCAGATGCCGAGGAAGGGGCGGCCTTTATCAATGGCCACTTCCTCCACCGCTTCCCACATGCCGTCCACGGCGCGCAGGCCAGCGGCGCAATCGGCGTAGGCACCGACGCCGGGCAGCACGATGCGGTCGGCACCGCGCACGCGGTCCGCATCCGCCGTGAGTTCTATGTCGGCCGCAATGCCCGCCTCGCGCACCGCCCGTTCGAAGGCCTTTGTCGCCGAGCGCAGATTGCCCGACCCGTAATCGATGATGGCAACGCGCATGTCAGTTTCTGCCGTATGGGATGAGGCCGAGCGAAGGCGCAGGCGCCGCCCGGTAGGCTGGACGCTGTCCGGTTATTTCTGCGGGAACGATGGCAGGGCTGGGCTCCGGTTCATCCGGCGCGGAGGCAGCCTCATGCGCATAGCGAATATAGGCTTCGTCGGCATTGCCGCCTTCAACGACGCCCCATTGCGTGTAGCCACGACGGCGAAGTGCGGCGATCCGCATCGCCTGCCCTTCCAGCCCCACATAGATCGACACCAGCAATCCCATCAGCGAACCGGCGGGGCCCATACCGGCCAGCTCTCCAATGACCGTTGTCCCACCCATGACGGCAATGGCGACAACAGCCTCCAGCCACAGCCGGTGCCACAGAAACCACAGCGGCGGCACGAGGAAGGCAGGCCACGAAAAGCGGTCGCGAACCAGAATGGCCTGCTCGCTCCTGCTTTGCGGACTGCCGGAAGGCGGCAGCATCACGACATGGCTTGCCATCGCTACCCCTTCAGCGATCCCTTGGTCGAGGGAATGGCGTCGGGCTGGCGCGGATCGGCTTCCGTCGCCGCGCGCAGCGCCCGCGCCACCGCCTTGAAACAGGTTTCCGCGATATGGTGATTGTTGGCGCCATAGCGGTTGTTCACGTGCAGCGTGATGCCCGCATGCTGCGACAGCGCCTGGAAGAATTCGCGCACCAGCTCGGTGTCGAACGTGCCGATCTTCGGCGCGGAGAATTCCACGTTCCAGACGAGGAACGGCCGGCCGGAGACGTCGAGCGCAGCACTTGTCAGCGTCTCGTCCATGGCCAGATCGATGGAGGCATAGCGCATGATGCCGCGCCGTTCGCCCAGCGCCCTGGCCAGTGCCTGACCGATGACGATGCCGGTATCCTCCACCGTGTGGTGGTCGTCGATATGAAGATCGCCCTTGGCGCGCACCGTCATGTCGATCAGCGAATGGCGCGACAGCTGGTCGAGCATATGGTCGAAGAAGCCGACGCCGGTGGAGATGTCGGACTTGCCGGCGCCGTCGACATTGAGCGAAACCGTGATCTCGGTCTCTTTCGTCTTGCGGCTGACCTCGGCGGAACGTTCGACCATGAAATCTATTCCTCAGGGGAAATCTGGAAAACGCAAGCCTTCTAGCAGCATGAAGATGCGATTGCCAGTTGGCAAAGCAGCGTTTGCAATCGCGTGGCGGCGACATAAATAAGCAGGCGAAACATCTCGTCATGCGCCGGTTGCTTCAGATGAAGGAGCGGCGCGATATCGGAGCATCACATGTCGAATGAACTGACCATGCACGCCACGACCATCATCACCGTGCGCAAGGGCGGCAAGGTGGTCATCGCCGGCGACGGACAGGTCAGCCTTGGCCAGACCATCATGAAGGGCAATGCGCGCAAGGTGCGCCGCATCGGCAAGGGCGGCAACGTCATCGCCGGTTTCGCGGGCGCCACCGCCGACGCCTTCACCCTGATGGAGCGGCTTGAGGCGAAACTGGAACAATATCCCGACCAGCTGACGCGCGCCTGCGTGGAACTGGCCAAGGACTGGCGCACCGACCGCTATCTGCGCCGGCTGGAAGCCATGATGCTGGTGGCCGACAAGAGCGTATCGCTGGCGCTGACCGGCACCGGCGACGTTCTGGAACCGGAACATGGCGTCATGGCCATAGGTTCCGGCGGCAACTACGCGCTTTCCGCCGCGCGCGCCCTCATCGACACCGACAAGAGCGCCGAGGAAATCGCCCGCAAGGCGATGGAGATCGCGGCCGACATCTGCGTCTACACCAACCACAACTTCGTCGTCGAAACCCTCGATGAAGCCTGACGATACTCCGGACTACGAATTCCGGCCGCTGACGCAGGCTGACCTGCCGCTGATGGCGCGCTGGCTGGCCGAGCCGCATGTCGCCCGCTGGTGGGGCGAGCGCGACAAGGAACTGGAAAGCATTGCCAGCAACATCGACAGCATTGCCGTCGAGCCCTTCATCATAGAGCTTGGCGGCAAACCCATAGGCTATATCCAGAACTACGATCCCTATCTGGAAGACGGCGACAATCCTTTCGACGACCAGCCCTTCGGCACGCTTGGCATCGACCAGTTCATCGGCGAGCCTTCGTTGATCGGGCAGGGTCATGGGCCCCGGCTGATCGCGCAGTTTGCGCAGATGATGTTCGGGGAAGGAGCGCCGCGCCTGCTTGTCGATCCGGCCCCCGCCAACAGCCGCGCCATCCGCGCCTACGAAAAAGCCGGCTTCCGCGCGCTCGGTCCGCGCATGACCCCGGACGGGGAAGCGATGGTGATGGTGCTCGACAGCGACGAAGACGACTGAGGCGGCAGAATGACCATCGTGGCAATTGATGGCCCCCGTATCATTCTGCGGCCATTCTCCGCCACGGATGCGGACGAGGCCTTCTTCGCCATTACGCCCAACCTGACACGGTTCATGAGTTTCGACCCTCCGCCCTCGCGCGCTGCCTTCGACGCCATCTGGCAGGCATGGCTTCCCGCCATCGCAGATGGTTCGGACCTCACCTTCTGCATCCGTCATCGGGACTCCGGCCGGTTTCTCGGGCTGGCCGGCCTGCACGATACGCAATCCGCCGAACCCGAGCTTGGCATATGGATCAGCGAGAGCGAGCATGGTCACGGCTATGGGCGCGAAGCTGTCAAAGTCATCGCCCGTTGGGCCACGGCTGCCTTGAAACCCTCCTCTTTCCGCTATCCAGTCGCGGAACAGAACCTTTCCAGCCGGCGCATCGCCGAGGCTTTGGGCGGACAGGTCGTCGACCGCGAGACGCATCCCAAATATGCCAGCGTGATCTACCGGGTTCCCCCTGTGGCGAGCGATTGATCTGCTTGTCCTCTCCCTGAAAGCCTGCATTTGCACAGGCACCGCAGGAGCCAGCGAAACTTTCCTCTTCAATTTGCCACACTATGTGTTGTCTTCTCGGCGACCGCATGGCGTTGATTCGCCGCGAAAAGGGGACATCGCTTGACCGAGCTGACCGCGCCGCACGAACGCCCTCTCTGGGGACTGGACTGGAAAAAAGGCGTTCTGGCAGCAGTGCTGCTGGTCGCCGCGCAAGCCGCGATCCTGCGCCTCATGGGCCACATCTGGATCTGCAAATGCGGCTACGTGAAGCTGTGGCACGGCGTGGTGGTGAGTTCCGAGAATTCCCAGCACATTTCCGACTGGTACACCTTCTCCCACATCATCCACGGCTTCCTGTTCTACCTGCTGTTCTGGGCGCTGTTTCGCCATTCCACCGTATGGACGCGGCTTTCCTTCGCCATCCTGCTCGAAGCCGCATGGGAAATTCTCGAAAACAGCCCGATCATCATCAACCGCTATCGCGAGGCGACAATCTCGCTGGATTATTTCGGCGACAGCATTCTGAATTCGGTTTTCGACACGCTGTTCATGATGTTCGGCTTCTTCCTTGCCGCGCGCCTGCCCGTCTGGCTGATCGTGACGCTGGCCGTCGCGGCGGAACTGATCGTCGGCTATATCATTCGTGACAATCTCACCCTGAATGTCCTGATGCTGGTCTATCCGCTGGACTCGGTGAAGGCCTGGCAGGGAGGCCTGTGATGGCAGCCCCGATACCTGACCAGACCTCAATCTCCGGCGACACGCTCCAGCGCGCTCTCGCGCAGGGCGTGCTGACGCTGCAGCAGGTCGAGATGCTCCGCTATCTGGAAAACACCGCCACCGGCCTGCCCGCGACCGCACCGTCGGACGACGAGAAATTCCGCTTCATCAACGGTTTCGGCGACATTTTCGTCACCATCGGCATTGCCCTTTTCCTCGGCGCACTTTCCTATTTCGCGGTGGAAGGCATCGGCGGCGCCGGAGCCGGCTTCACCGTGGCGCTGGCAAGCTGGCTGCTGGCGGAATATTTCACCCGCAAGCGCCGCATGGCGCTTCCCAGCATCGTTCTGCTGCTCGTCTATGCGGCTTCCGTCTTTTCGGGAACGCTGATCGTCATGGCCGGTACGGAAGCCTTCAATGTCTCCGCGGCAGCGAAGGACAGCTGGCCCGTCGTGATTGCCGGGCTCGTCACCATTGCCGCCACGGCCCTGCACTACCGGCGTTTCCGCATCCCCATCACCTTCGCGGCCGGCGTCGCCGCCCTCGTTGCCAGCGTTCTGGCGTTGGTCGTCGCCATTGCACCCGATTTTGCGGAAAACTACCTGAGGCCTGTCCTGCTTGTCTGCGGTATCGCCGTCTTCGCGCTTGCCATGCGCTTCGACCTCAGCGACCCGCAACGCCTGACCCGGCGCACCGACATCGCCTTCTGGCTGCACATGCTGGCAGCCCCGCTGGTCGTCCATCCGCTGATCAGCGGGCTGGTCGCTTCCGGAAACCTGAACGCGGCCACGTCGCTTGGCGTGCTGGCGATCTTCATCGGGCTGGCCGTTGTGGCCGTACTGGTGGACCGTCGCGCCGTTCTGGTGTCCGGCCTTTCCTATGCCGGCATCGCCTTCGGCTCGCTGGTCCGGCAGATCGGCCTTGGCGAAGTCATGGTGCCGCTGACCCTTCTGGTGCTGGGTGCGCTGGTGCTGCTGCTGAGCGCCGGCTGGCATGCGCTGCGACGGCGCCTGTTCGCGTTGCTGCCCGCTGCCCTTGTACACAGGCTGCCAGCCCATACATAAGCCGCAGCATCTGTTTCACGAGTTATTCAATATGAGCAATTTTTCCCCCCGCGAGATCGTTTCCGAGCTCGACCGCTTCATCATCGGCCAGAAGGACGCCAAGCGTGCAGTGGCCATTGCGCTCCGCAACCGCTGGCGCCGCCAGCAGCTCGACGGCCAGATGCGCGAAGAGGTGACGCCGAAGAACATTCTGATGATCGGCCCGACCGGCGTCGGCAAGACCGAGATTTCGCGCCGGCTGGCGAAGCTCGCCAGCGCGCCTTTCGTCAAGGTCGAGGCCACCAAGTTTACCGAAGTCGGCTATGTCGGCCGCGACGTGGAGCAGATCGTGCGCGATCTGGTCGAAATCGCCATCGGCCTGACCCGCGAGAAGATGCGCGAGGACGTCAAGGCCCGCGCCCATCTCAACGCCGAGGAACGTGTGCTCGAAGCGCTTGTCGGCAAGACCGCCTCGCCCGCGACCCGCGATTCCTTCCGCAAGAAGCTGCGCGACGGCGAGCTGGATGACAAGGAGATCGAGGTCGAGGTGGCCGATACCGGCAATGGGGGCATGCCCGGCTTCGACATTCCCGGCATGCCGGGCGCCAATATCGGTGTGCTCAACATCAACGACATGCTGTCGAAGGCCATGGGCGGCAAGCGCACCAAGATGCGCAAGACGACCGTCAAGGAATCCTACGATCTGCTGATCGCCGACGAGTCCGACAAGCTGCTCGATCAGGACGAGGTCGTGCGCCAGGCGCTGGAATCGGCCGCGAATGACGGCATCGTCTTCCTCGATGAGATCGACAAGATCGCCGCCCGTTCCGACGTTTCCGGCGGTCCTTCGCGCGAAGGCGTGCAGCGCGACCTGCTGCCGCTGGTCGAGGGCACCACCGTGGCAACGAAATACGGGCCGGTGAAGACCGACCATATCCTGTTCATAGCGTCGGGCGCCTTCCACGTCTCCAAGCCTTCGGACCTGCTGCCCGAGTTGCAGGGCCGTCTGCCGATCCGGGTCGAGCTGCGGGCGCTGGAGAAGGAAGACTTCGTGCGCATCCTCACCGAAACCGAAGCGAGCCTCATCAAGCAATATGTGGCGCTGATGGCGACCGAGGGCGTGAAGCTGGAAATCACTGAAGACGCCATCGACGCGCTGGCCGGCATCGCCGTGGACCTCAATTCGACGGTCGAGAATATCGGCGCGCGGCGCCTGCAGACGGTGATGGAGCGGGTTCTCGACGAGATTTCCTTCGACGCACCCGACCGCGACGGCACCACCGTCACCATCGATGCCGCCTATGTGCAGAAGCATGTCGGCGAGATGGCAAAGAACACGGACCTGTCGCGCTTCATCCTGTGAAGCGCGGCCCGGCCATCCTCACATCAGCCTGAACGGAATGCCGGAAGCCAGCGCCTTTACATAGCGCGGCTTCTGGTAAAGGCCGTTCAGCGACACCCGAGGCAGCGCTGTCGGCTGACCGAGGCTGGCCGCCCCCAGCACGCCCGGCCGGGTGGTCACGGCAATGGAAAGCCCCGCCGCGCGCGCAGCGCTGAACTCTCGCTCCCCGGCCGCCGCGGCGAAGCCATAGGGGTAGGCGAAGCTCGATGGCCGCTTGCCCGTCCACTCTTCGACCGCCCGGATCGACCCTTCGATCTCGCTTGCCAGTCGAGCCGCATCGACACGCCTGAGATTCACATGGGTAAGCGTATGCGCGCCAAAACAGGCGAGCGGATCCCGCGCCAGTTCCCGTATCTCTTCCGCACCCATGACGAGATCGTCTACGACCGCCAGCGGATCGACGCCATGCCTGATCGCCTCGGCATCGAGCCGGGCGATGGCGTCATCCTCATCACCAGCCTGAATGAAAGATGAAAGGCGGTCGAACGCCGCCTGTTTGGGGGCAATCGTGTTTAGCGGCAGGTTCTCCGGCCCGCCGCCGAAATCGAATGTCAGCTCGTTGGTCCGGCGAATGAGGGTTTCGGCCGTTTCCCACCACAGCGAACGGGTGCGCTCGACAAAGCCACGGCACAGGAAGATCGTGTAGGGTACGCCATGCCGGCGAAACACGGGCGCGGCATGCTGCGCATTGTTGCGATAGCCGTCATCCAGCGTGAAGCAAACGAAACGCCGGCGGTCGTCGGGATCGGCCAGCAATTGCGGCAAATCCTCCAGCGCCACCGGCACCATGCCGGTGGCGAGACACGTTTCGATCGCCGCAGCGAGAAATTCCGGCGTCACCGAAAGCAGGGCATTCGGATCGAACCCATGGCCCTGATGCGGACGCACATGATGCAGGGTGAAGATGACGCCGCGCCCTGCCGCCTGCGGCCAGACCGCACCGGCATTGGTAAGTGCGACCGCTTCCAGCCCCGCCCTGATCGCCGCATTGCGGATCGCACGCCGAAGCGTGGTTTTCATGGTCATGAGCGCGCCGCGCCTTTTCCGAGCACGCGCCGCGTCAGCACCCGCCATGCCGTCAGCGGCAGGTCCAAAAGCCCCGGCCGCAAATCATTGGCCGCCCAGGCAGCACCGGCGCGGACGGACATCAGCGACACCAGAAAGGTGCCGGGCGTCAACGCGCCGCGCCAGCAAAGCTGTGCGCCCGCGATGATGTCGCGCGACAGATAGGTCCACGCGGCACCTGCATCGGCCTGCGCTGTGGAAGCAGTGCCGCCGCTCGTCACATCCCACAGCATCCGGCCAAGATCGACGCCCGATGCTGCCGCCAGCGCAAACCACGACCATGGCCGGGGATTGACGTCGAGCAGCTTCAGAACCCGGTCGCGCGCATCGTATTTGAACTCGATTTCCACCAGACCCGAGAAATCCACCGACCGCAGCAGAAGGCGCGCGGCCTCTGCCGCATCCGGGCGCTCGACCACCTCGACGAAAGTGCTGGTGTAGCCGAAATCGACGGGATACTGCCGCGCCCGACGAGCCGTGAATTCCGCCACCGGCTGACCCTCATGCCAGAGCGCGGCATAGGAAAACTGGCTCTCGCCCCCACCCGGAATGAGCTGCTGCACGACGACGTTTGCCGCGCCGATTTCGCGGGCTGCATCTGCAAAAGCAGCGCGGAATGAAGCGGCGTCGTCCGTCCGTATCACCTTGGCCCGCGCCAGATGCGACGAACCGCCCCCCATATTGGGCTTCAGCACCACGGGAAAAGCGATATCTGCCGTTTCAGCTTCGTCCACCGAGGCGAAGGCGTAAGTGTGTGGAACGGTAAGGCCCAGCTCCGCCGCCCGCCGATAGAGCAGCGGCTTCTCGCACAGCCATTGCAGCCTTTCCCACGGCGGCAATGTCAGGCGAAAGCGTTTCTCAAGCATCTCCCGCGCCTGCGCAACCAGACGCACCTCCGCATCGCCACCGGCAACGAGAACCCAGCTACTCAGTCCGTGCGATTCTGCAAGCCCGGTCAAATATGCCGCCGCACCCGGATCATCCGGCCCCGGCCAGCCGAAGCTGTGCTGCACATGACGCGACCAGCCCGGCAAAGGCGTATCATGGGAGACGTAGCACACCGGCACTTTTGCCGCCCCGAGGCTGCGCGCGAGCGCCAGCGAACCATGGGCGCCGCCAAGAATGACGACGCCGCCCGGTGCTGAGGGAATTGAATTGTCCGTATGCGACACGCTGGCATTCATGAAAGAATGCTAGCGCATTTGCGTTAACAAGGGCTGGCAGCCGTCGCCCAGTTCAGGCGCCTTCCACCAGCACGATCTCGCCATCGGCAACCTGCTGCCGGATGGCGGCCGCGACCTGATATTCCGGCGAATGATAGCATTCGCGGGCCGTGGCCAGAGAGTCGAACTCGATGATGACATTGCGTGCCCGGCCCGGCCCCTCGGCCACCTCATGCTCGCCGCCACGCGCCAGGAATTTGGCCCCGAAGCGGTCGAAAGCCAGCTTGGCGGCGGCAACATAATCCTTGTAGCGCTCGGTATCGCGAATATCGACGCGAGCGATCCAGTATCCCTTGGGCATGATGGTGACTTTCCTCCG
This sequence comes from Aquamicrobium lusatiense, assembly GCF_014201615.1. Lineage (NCBI taxonomy): Bacteria > Pseudomonadati > Pseudomonadota > Alphaproteobacteria > Hyphomicrobiales > Phyllobacteriaceae > Aquamicrobium > Aquamicrobium lusatiense. Next base: position 27,167 of record NZ_JACHEU010000001.1, read on the forward strand.
GTATGTCGGTATCGCGCTCAGGCAGAGCGCATGTCGTCGAGAATAGCCTGCGCGGCGGCCCGTCTGTCAACCGCGCCGACGATCGGCCGCGCCACCACCAGATGGCTGGAACCATTGCGCATGGCATCGCGCGGCGTCACGACGCGCTTCTGGTCGCCACGCTCTCCACCGGCAAGACGGATCCCCGGCGTCACCACCGCCATGGATGGCCCAACGATACGCCGCACCGCTTCGGTTTCCTGCGCCGAACAGACGATACCGCCCATGCCCGCCTGCAGGGCCTGTTCGGCGCGCCGCAGCACCAGCGTATGCGGATCAAGCTCATAGCCGGCCTCGATGACATCCTGCTCATCCATGGAGGTGAGCACGGTCACGCCCAGCAGGCACAGATCGCTGCCACGCGCGGCTTCGACAGCCGCACGCATGGCTTTCGGGTAGGCATGCAGGGTCAGCATGGAAACGCCCATGCGCACGATGTTCTCCACGCCTTTGGCGACGGTGTTGTCGATGTCCAGCAGCTTCATGTCGAGGAACACCTTGTTCCCGGACGCCGCCAGATCACGCGCGAACTCCAGACCACCGGCGAAAACGAGCTGGTAGCCGATCTTGTAGAAGGAGGCGACGCCCTCAAGGTCGCGCACGACACGCTCGGCCTCGGCAACCGTCGGCACGTCGAGACCGACGATCAGATGTTCCTTCATGTCACTTGTGGCGGTCATGCTTCCATCCTTGCTGAAACTGCCGCCTGCGCGACAAGGGCGGCAGCCACGCGGGCCATGGTCTGCTGCAGGCGCTGATCCCGAAAGTCGCCATTGTCGTCGAAGGCTTCACCGCCACGCGGCACCGAGCATTCGGGCGTCACCACCTCCATCTGGCAGCGCAGCAATGTGGCGCGCAGATGGGTGATGGCGCGAATTCCCGCGAACTGCCCCTCCGAAGACGAGCAGAGCGCCGCCAGCTTGCCGGTGAGCGGCTTCAGCGGAGCGTCCCCGTCGCGGCGCACCCGGCTCAGCCAGTCTATGGTGTTCTTCAGGAGCGGCGGCAATGAGCCGTTATATTCCGGCGTGGCGATCAGCACCCCGTCATGCGCGTTAACCAGCCGCGCCAGTTTCATGGCGTTTTCCGGAATGCCGTCTTCTTTCTCGAGATCCTGATCATAGATCGGCAGCGGATAGTCGAGCAGTGAAATGCGCGTCACATGCGCGCCTTCCAGAGCAAGCGCTTTTTGCGCCGCGTCGGCGGTCTTGCCGCTGTAGGCGCCGGTCCGTACGGAGCCGGCGAAAACGAGAATGCGTGGCATGGCTGTCATGGCTGTCCCCGATGCTTCGGGCAGCTATAGATCATCGGCGTGCGAAGTGAAATGCGCCTTTGTTACCGTCCACGCGAGAAGGCCGCACGGAACGCGACCACGGCAAGGATCAGGCTGGCGATGACGTTCCAGCCGGCCATGGACAGGCCGAATATGCGCAGCGCCGCCTTGTCGCAGGAGGGCGGCACGAACTGGTCAAGCGCATCCAGAACGCCGTTTCCGCCCGTATCGACAGGGGCTGCGATATTGGTGCAGTCGCTCGGCCCCGGCCACCAGCCCCATTCGACGCCGGCGTGATATCCGCCGAGGAAGAACCCATAGGCCATCAGCACGCCGCCGGCGCCGAGCAGCGCCTTCACGATCCACAAAGGCAACTTAAGGAAGGCGGCAAGAGCGCCCAGCAGCATCAGCGGCACGCCGATGTAATAGGGCATGCGCTGCTCGTAGCAGAGCTTGCAGGGAATATAGCCACCTACGTACTGGAAACCGAGCGCGGTGCCGACGGTCGCAGCCATGGCAAAGGCCAGAAACAATGCTGTGAACAGCAATCTGCGGCGCGGGTCGGGAGTGGCTGTGTCGGTCATCAGGTGTCTTCCGGATTGTCAGTGCAGATATCTGACCAGCAGGTAAAGCAGAATTAGGGCAGCCGCCCCCAGCGCTGCGATAGTGCCAAGGCGCTTTTCGATGAACTCGCGGATCGGCTCGCCATAGCGGCGCAGAAGCCACGCCAGGAAGAAGAAGCGCGCACCCCGCGCCACGATGGCAAGCAGGATGAACAGCAGGAGATTGACGCCGATGACGCCCGACAGGATCGTCACCACCTTGATCGGCGGCAGGTGCGCGAGACCGGAGGTAATCAGCATCAGGATGATGAAGCCGATGCCGGACGAGGTCCGCAGCGCCTCGAACTGTTCATATTTGCCGTAGAATTCCAGCACCGGCCGGGCCAGCGCTTCATAGGCATAATGGCCGAGGAACCAGCCGGCGATGCCGCCCAGCACCGAAGCCACGGTAGCCACCAGCGCATAGCGGTAAGCCCGGTCCGGACGCGACAATGCCATCGGCAGGTAGAGCACATCCGCGGGCACCAGAAAGATGGAGCTTTCCACGAAAGCGATGAAAGCCAGCCACCATTCGGCCGATTTCCTTGCCGCGAGCGACAAGGTCCAGTCGTAAAGTCCGCGAAGCATGAGGGTCCTCAGATTATGCGCAGCATGCATAAAAAGAAAATCATGCTGGCACAATGGCCACGGATCACGAATGCTTGATCTCCCGGAACGATTCCGGCCGCCGATGGCCAACTGGCTGTTGACGGGCCATGCGCGAACCTATAGTTCGCCGTTGGAATGAGTGTGTCGCTCATAGCTTGAAAACCCTTGCGGGTGTGGCGGAATTGGTAGACGCAGCGGACTCAAAATCCGCCGGAGCAATCCTTGTCGGTTCGAGTCCGACCACCCGTACCATCTCATTCCGACTTATCTCCCAAAACAACACGCAGGCGGTCTTTACCCGGCATTGACGCCCCCGTTTACGCGCAGCAAGGTATGCAGCGTGGGGACTTGGGGGGAAGACATGCGATCTCTTTTGATCATCGCCACGGTCATCATGGCCGGGGTGGCGCCTGCGATGGCTGCCGACTGCCTGAAGATCGACAACGATCTCGACCGGCTGGCCTGCTATGACAGGGAGGCAGGCCGCACGCCTTCCGCCTCCACCCTTCCCCAGAGTGCGGGGAAATGGGTGGTGCGCAGGGAGACATCGAAACTCACCGACCAGCCCACCGTCGTGATGTCGATCGACTCCGATGAAGTCGTCGATTGCGGCTGGAACCGGGGGCAGAAAATCGGTCTGGTCCTGCGCTGCATGGAAAACAAGACCGTTCTTTACTTCTCAACCGGCTGTCACATGACCGCGAGCCAATACAATGATTACGGCAACATCACCTACCGGCTGGATGATGAGAAAGCCCGCACGGTCGGTGGCGATGCGTCCACCGACAACCGTGCGCTGGGCCTGTGGAATGGCGGCAAGTCCATCCCCGTGATCAAACAGATGTATGGCAGGAAGCAGATGATCGTTCGGATGACGCCCTATTCGGAAAGCCCGTTTACCGCGACCTTTGACATTTCCGGAGCAGAGGAGGCTTCAAAGCCCTTGCGGGAAGCATGCGGCTGGTAGAGAGCGCGCGCTCCCCCTGAAGGTTTTGAAGCGGCAGGACGCCCTGCAGCTGCATTTTACAAGGGCAGCCGCTCCATCTCCTTCAGGCATTCCGTCAGCCGCCCGCCCCATGAGGTGACGCCTTGTGCATCCCTGATAAGGTCGTGACGGATTTCGATCAGCGCACCGGGCAGACCACGCGCATCGGCATGAACCGGAACCGTATAGTCTTCATCGGGATGGATGTCGTAGGGCTGGTTGTCGCCGATGCACAAAGCAGGATCGGCGGCGAGGCAGTCTATAATCGCGCGGCCAAACGCCTTCGCCTCCCCATAAAGCACGCCCGCATGCCAGGGCCGCTGCTTGCCGAAGTAGACCGGCGTAAAGCTGTGCACCCCGATGATGATGGTCCGAAGTCCCTGCTGCCGGCGCTGGTCCAGACGCCGGGTGACCGCCTCGGCAAAAGGATGGAACAAAGTATCGATGCGTTGCTGCCGCTCCGCCTCGCTGAGCCCGGCATTGCCCGGCACGGCCGTTGTTTCGCTGACCTCCGGGATCAGCGACGGCACATGCAGCGGCCTGTTGCAGTCGATGACGAGACGCGAATAATTCGCCATGAACAGCGGCGCGTCGAGAGTGGCGCTCAGATGCTGCGAAAGCGCCGAAACGCCGATGTCCCATGCGATATGGCGCTGGCGCTCCGTGAGCGGCAGGCCAAGATCGCCCAGCGCGCGCGGAATACGGTTCGACGCATGCTCGCACAAAAGCAGATAGGGTGACGAGCCATCGGGATTGATCACCGCATAGGGCGGCGGCTCATCGATTTCCAGCAGCGGCAATTCGGGATCATGGCGAAGCGCCGCCGCTGGCCTGACGGTCGTGTTCATATGCATTTCCGTGTCAGTAAATGGCCGCGTAGCGCCGGCACAGTTCTTCGGGAGTGGCCTCGGCAACAAGGCTGATCTCCAGCCGCTTCATGGCCAGATAGCAATCAATGAAGTCTTTCGAGAACCAGCCGGTCACCGTCTCGTCCTGCTGAAGCGCATCGAGCGCTTCCGGCAGGCTGGCCGGCAGCCGGCGGATGCCAAGACGCTCGCGCTCGGCCTCATCCATGTCGGCGGGGTCCGAGTTGGTAAGGGGTGGCGTCTCCAGTCCTGCACGGATGCCTTCGAGGCCTGCGCGCAGCAGCACTGCAAGCGACAGATGCGGGCTGGCGCAGGCATCGGCGGCACGGAATTCCATATTGAACTGCCGCGCCGGATTGCTTCCCGGCAGATCGAGCGTCGGGCAGATGCGCAACGTCGCTTCGCGGTTCTTCTCGCCCAGACAGGTGAAGGCCGCGCTCCAGTGATGCGGCACCAGCCGCAGATAAGACAGCACAGACGGCGCGGTAAAGGCGACGAGTGCCGGCAGATGCTTCAGGACGCCGGCCGCAAAGGACCCCGCGACCTTCGACAATCTGCCGGGCAGCGAAGGATCGAAGGTAACCGGATTGCCGTCCAGATCGGTGAAGCTCACATGCAGATGCACACCGTTGCCGACGCCGTCGGCGGTGGTCTTGGGCGCGAAGCTGGCGTGCCAGCCGAAATGGGCCGCAACCTCGCGGGCAACGGCACGGATGGTCGCCGCCCGGTCGGCTGCCGCCAGAACCGGTGCGGGACGGCAGGTGATCTCGAACTGGTCCTTGCCATATTCCGGCAGGAACATTTCCGGCTCGGCGCCCGCCTCCTGAAGCGCGCTCATCAGCAGCGCGGGAAAGGCGCCGGTGCGGCGCTGGGCGCGCAGCCCGAAGGCGGGGGCGTCCGGCCAGTCGGCGCCAAGAATCTGGAATTCCTGCTCGACCGCGCTCGTCACCCGAAGGCCTGCTTCCCGCTCATAAGCGGTGATCGTGTCCTTGAGGAAAGAACGCACGCAGCAGTCCCATGCCGAGCCGTCGAGACGGGTGATGTCGGCATGATAGAAATGCAAAGGCGTCTCACCGGGAAGACAGCTCACGCGCACACGGCTTTCCGCGTCCGGCATCAGCCGCAGATCGCCCTTCGATCCCCACGGGTTGTCGCCGGCAATCTCGTCGAAAGGTGTCAGCGCCAGATTGGCCGGCACCCAGCCAACGCCTTTGCGCAGATAGCTTTCCAGCTCGCTGGCGAAGAAGCTGCGCCCGCGCGTGATGCCGCAGATATCGGTGGTGACGATTGTGGCAAGTTCGGCCAGATCAGCGGCCTGAATGCGATTGTCCATCTGATGGTTCCTCCGATCCGCCTGTCAGTCAGCCAGTGCGCCAAGCCGTTCGATCACGGTCGCGGTGTCGGTGATCCAGCCATATCCCGAATAGGCCCGGATCGCCGCGTCGTGACGCTCCTGCGAGTAGGTCGCGCAGGCATCTTCGACGACCGTCACCAGATAGCCACGGTCGGCGGCATCGCGCACCGCCATGTCGACGCACTGGTCGGTGACCACGCCGGCAATGATCAGATAGCGGGTGTTCAGATTGCGCAGCACGTAATCGATGTTGGTCGAATTGAAGACGCCGGAGGAGGTCTTCGGCAAAACGATCTCGTTCTCAACCGGCGTCAGCGCATCGATGACCGCACCTTCCGGAGCATCCTTCGCCACATGCATGCCGGAAAGCTTGTGGTCGAGCGAGCGGTCGCGGCCATCATTGGTCAGGCTCTGGATGATGGTGTGCAGCACATTGCAGCCGGCCGCGCGGGCGGCATCCAGAATGCGCTTCTGATTGGGCACGACCTGCTCGCGCAGGCGGCGGTGATAGTAACTGTCGGCATCCTGCGGATGGGTCGGATCGAGATTCGGCTCGCACCAGATACGCTGCATGTCGACAAGCAGCAGCGACGTCTTGCCCGGCTCATAGGCGCTGTCGCGCGTCAGGCGCATATTGTCGAACTCAACTTCGATGGAAGCCATCGTTTCCTCCTTGGAAAAATCGGTTGTCGGCGCGCCTCAGTCGGACTGCTTGAAGGCGTCTTCGGTGATTGCGTAGCTGCGCCGCAGATCTTCCATCCGTTCGATGCGCTTCATGGCCTTGTCGGAAAGACGCGCGGTGAGCGCGGCGATCAGCGCTTCGGTCTGCGCCATGGCCGGCACCATGGTGTCGTAAGGCGACGCCGTATCGACCGGCACGGTCAGGGTCACTGTCGCGAACCCGGAAATGGGTGACAGCCAGCGATCCGTGAACAGCACGATCTTCGCCCCCTGCTCTGCGGCATGGCGGGCGAAACGGATCGTCGTTGTCTGGTAGCGGCGGTAATCATAGACGAACAGCGTATCCTTGCGGCCGAGATCGACCAGATGATCGACCTCGTCGGCCTGCGCACCCTCGATCCAGTGCGTGCCGGGGCGAAGCTGCTTCATATGCGCCCACAGCATGCCGGCCAGCATGCCGCTGAAACGGCCGCCCAGACAGTGGACCTGCGTGCCGATGTCGGCGGCGGCCTCGACCGCAGCTTCAAAATCCCGGCCGGGCAGCGTCGCCTTGGCAGTCTCCAGCGCCTGAATGCTGGCATCGAGAAAATGCTGGTAGAAATTGTTCTGGCCGGGATTGGGCTTGCGGGTTTCCATCATGGAAAGCGGCGAGCTCATGCGCTCCTGCACTTCAGCGAGAAGCCCCGCCTGGAACTCCGGATACCCGCTGAAACCAAGCTTGGTGACGAGGCGCACCACGGTCGGATCGCTGACCCCGGCGGACGCTGCCAGATGCGCGACCGTGTTGAGGCCAGAGGCCGGATAGTTCGACAGAAGCTGGCGCACGATCTTCAGCTCCGAGCGCGTGAAGTCGATGGAATCGTCGGTAAGCCTGTCCCTGATGCTCATAGGTACCCTCCTTCCCAAAGGTCGCACGCGCCATTCTGTAATTTATTACAGAAATATGTTTCTTATATCAAACTGAAATAATATCTACTTTTCTGTGAGCCATATTTGTCATCATCCGGCACGCATGCCGATCTGCGCTGCACCCCGCATATCCGGGATCATCGACAACAGATTTGCCGTGTATTCATGCCCGGGCGCATCGAAGAGGTTTTCGGTCTCGCTGATCTCGCAAATGCGTCCGCCATGCAGGACGGTGATGCGATCGCAGATCTGGCGCACCACGGGAAGATCATGGCTGATGAACAGAATGGTGAGCGACAGTTTCTGCTGGAGATCCTTCAGCAGGTTGAGGATCTGGGCCTGAATCGAGACATCCAGTGCCGAGGTCGGTTCATCGCAAATCAGAAAGCGCGGCCGGCTGGCGAGCGCCCGCGCGATCGAGATGCGCTGGCGTTGCCCTCCGGAAAAAGCATGCGGATAACGACGTGCAGCGCTGGCGTCGAGACCGACCGCGTTCAGCAGGTCCTGCATCACCGGTTCGGCTGCGCGACGGCTGGCCGCCAGTCCATAATGCACCATGGGCTCGGCGATGATGTCGCCCACCCGCATCTGGGAATTGAGCGAGGAATAGGGATCCTGAAACACCATCTGCGTGTCGCGGCGGATGCGCTGGCGCACTGCGAAAGGCGCGGCATAAACGTCCTCCCCACCGAACAGCATCTGCCCGTGGCTTGGCCTCGTCAGACCGGCGAAGATGCGCGCCATGGTGGATTTTCCGGAACCGGATTCACCCACCAGCCCCATCACCTCGCCGTTGCGGATATCGAGGTTGATGTCGTGCAGCGCCTTGAAGCCGCCGCCGCTTGCGCCAAACAGCAGGCGCTTCGCACCATAGACCTGCTCGATATGGCGCAGCTCGACAAGGCTGTCGCCGGCCGGCTTTACGTGATCGGCTTCGCCTTCCAGCAGCCACTGCATGGCAGCATCGATATCCTTCGGCGCACCGGCGACGGGAAAGCGGTCGAGCTTCACATCGGCGCGCGGCACCACCGAAATCAGCGCACGGCTGTATTCATGTCGCGGACGTTCAAGAACCGTACGGGTCTCGTCCAGCTCGACGATCTCGCCGGATTTCATCACCGCGACGCGATCGGCGATCTGGGCGATCGCGCCCATGTCATGGGTGATGAGCATCACCGCCACATGGCGCTCCTGCGCCAGCCTGCGGATCAGCTGCAATATCTGCGCCTGCACGGAAACGTCGAGCGCCGTCGTCGGCTCGTCGGCGATGATCAGCTCAGGCTCGGAGCAGAGCGCCAGAGCTATCACCGCGCGCTGACGCATACCGCCGGAAAATTCGTGCGGCCAGTTCTTCACACGCCGCGCAGCGTCGGGAATACCCACCGCCTCCAGTTGGCGCACCGCTTCCGCTCGTGCCTCGGCCCTCGTCATTGGGCGATGCGTACGGATGGTGTCGACCAGTTGCCGCTCGATGGTGAACAGCGGATTGAGGCTGGTCAGCGGGTCCTGAAAAATGGTCGAGATGCGCTTGCCCCGCAGCGCCTGCATGGCTTTGACATTACGCGCGTCGATCACGTCGCCGGCAAGACGGACCTCGCCGGCGCTGATATGACCCGGCGCCTGCAGAAGACCGGTGATGGCCGCGCCCACGGTCGACTTGCCCGCACCGGACTCGCCCACGATGCCGAGAATCTCGCCGGCAGCGATGTCGAAACCGACATTGCGAACGGCGCTGAAATTGCCGTGGCGGCTTGGAAAATCCACGCACAGGCCGCGGATCGACAGGACCGGAGGGCGATCGGTTGCCATGCTCATACCCCCCTCGGATTCAGCGCATCGCGCAGCCAGTCGCCGAGCACGTTGATGGCAAGCGCCAGCGCCAGCAGGGTGACGGCGGGGAACAGAAGGATCCACCACTCCCCGGCGAACAGGAAATCCTGCCCGCTGCGGATAAGGGTGCCGAGCGAGGGCTGCGTGGCCGGCAGGCCGGCACCCAGATAGGAAAGCGTGGCTTCGGTGATGATGGCGAGCGCCAGCGAGATGGTGGCGATCACCATGATCGGACGGCGGACGTTCGGCAGGATATGACGCACCAGCACGATGCGGGTGGGCAGGCCCATCATCAGGGCGGCCTGCACATATTCGCGCTGCTTTTCCACCATCACCGCGCCGCGCACCGTACGGGCATAGGAAACCCAGCCCGAAAACCCGATGGCGAGGATCAGCACGTAAACAGCCATCGTATCGCGCGCGCCCGGCGGCAGCAGCGACCGGGTCAGGCCGAAAATAAGGAGCGCAATCAGCAGCGCCGGGATCGAAAGCTGCACATCCGCGATACGCATGATGACGGTGTCGACACGCCCGCCGAAATAGCCCGAAACCAGCCCCAGCGTGACACCAAGCGTCATGGAAAGGGCCACGGCGGCAAGGCCGACCAGCAGAGAAACGCGGGTGCCGTAGAGCGTAGCGGAAAGCACGTCGCGTCCCTGATCGTCCGTGCCGGCCACGAAGAGCTGACCCGTGAACTCGTTGACGCTCCATGGCGGCGTGTTGGCGGCCATGAGGTCGAGATTGGCGGGATCGAGTATATTCTGCGGCGCCCACAACGGCGCGCCAAAGCCCGCCACCACGATGACGATCAGCACCAGCGTAGCCAGCAGCGCTCCGGGCGACCGCAGATAGGAATAGCCGATGTCCGACCGGGCAAAGCGCGCGAGCCGTGTGGTCAGTGCGGTCATTGGATGGCTCCGGCGGCACGCAGGCGCGGATCGATGAGGTAATAGATGCAATCGACCACCATGTTGATCGTCACGAAGATGAGCGAGGTCAGAAGCAGATAGGTCGCCATGATCGGCACGTCCGAGAAATTGACCGAGTTTATGAACAGCAGACCCACGCCCGGCCACTGGAACACGGTTTCGGTGACGACGGCGAAGGCGATGATGGAGCCGAGCTGAAGACCGGCAACGGTAACGACCGGCACCATGGTGTTCTTCAGCGCATAGGAGAAATAGATCAGCCTTTGCGGCAGCCCGCGCGCGCGGGCAAAGCGGATGTAGTCCGAATGCATCACCTCCAGCATCTCCGTGCGCACCAGCCGCAGGATCAGCGTCAGCTGGAAAGTCGCCAGCGAGATCGCCGGGAGGATGATCGCATGCCAGCCGCTTGCGGTAAGCAGCCCGGTCGTCCACCAGCCGATCTTCACCGTTTCCCCGCGCCCGAAAGCAGGCAGCCAGCCGAGCTGAACGGAGAAGACGTAAATCAGCGCGATGCTGATGAGGAAGTTCGGCAGCGAGACCGCGATCAGCGAACCTGTCATGCTGATGCGCGAAAAGATCGAGCGCGGGCGCAAGGCCGTCATGACGCCGAGCGCAATGCCAGCCGCCATGGCGAGGATGAAGGACAGCACGGCAAGCTCAAGCGTTGCCGGTAGCCTCTCCACGATCAGATCCAGCACCGGGCGCCCTACACGGGTGGAGACGCCGAAATCGCCATGCAGGATCGAGACGATGAACCGCCAGAACTGGATGTAGAACGGCTGGTCGAACCCCAGTTCCGCGGCGAGCCGCGCTCGGTCCTGCGCGGTAGCGTCCTGCCCCAGCATGTTCTGCAGCGGATCACCGATGAAGCGGAACGCGGCAAAAGACAGAAATGCCGTGATCAGCATGACCGGCACGGCAGAAACCAGCCGGCGCAGGAGGAAAGCTATCATTTCTCTACCGAAATGGTTTTGACGAAAACGCTGTTGGAAAGGTTCGGCGTTATCCGGATATTTTTGTGCGCCGCGCGGGCCAGCATCTGCGCATGGATCGGCAGATAGAAGCTCTCGTCCTGCACCACTTTCCAGATTTCAGCGATGGTGGCGTTGCGCTTTTCGATGTCGGCTTCGGAACCCAGCGTGGCGATCTTCGCGTCGATTTCGGCATTGTTGAAATTGACGGAACTCCACGCGCCGCGCCCTTCGCTGCGGGAATGGACCAGATTGTCGAAGATGTACTGGGAATCGAAGGTCGAGGCGCCCCAGCCCATCAGGTAGAAATCCGTGTTGCCATTGCCCACCATGGGGAACACCACGCCGGCCGGCTGCACGTCGAGATGCACCTTGATGCCGATCTTCGCCATCATGCCCACCAGCGCCTGGCAGATGCGCTCATCGTTGACGAAGCTGTCATTGGTGCAGTTGAGCGTCACGGAGAAGCCGTCCCCGTAGCCGGCCTCGGACATGAGCTGCTTCGCCTTCTCGATGTCGACCGGAGGCAGCTTGCCCATCTCCTCGGTGTAGCCGTTGATGAAGGGTGGAGCAATGGTGCCAAGCGGAATGGATTCGCCACGCATGATCGCCTTGCCGATCACCTCGCGGTCGATGGCCATGTTCATGGCATGGCGCACGCGCTTGTCGGCGAAGGGATTGCCCGTGGCTTCGCCATAGGTGAGCTTGTCGGCACCCATGTTGACGCCGAAGAAGATGGTGCGGTTTTCCGGGCCGCGTACCACGCGCAGATCGGGATTCTGCTCCAGCTTGGCTATGTCCTGCGGCGGCACGTCCTGGAGGAAGTTCACCTCGCCGCTGATGAGCGCCGAGACGCGCGTGGCAGGCGACTGGATGGGCGTATAAACGATGCGGTCGATGTCGAGCGGGAATTCGCCGATGCCCCAGTATTTGTCGTAGGCCACAAGCTCCGTGCGCCGGTCGGCTTCGCGGCTGACAAGCCGGTAAGCACCCGTGCCGTTCTCGTTGCGGGCGGCAAAATTCTCCTTGCCCGACTTGAAATCCTGCGGCGCAGCAGCGTCATTTGCTTCCGCCCAGGCACGGTTCATAATGAAGATGTTCACCAGATTGTTGACCAGCAGCGGGCTCACGCCCTTCGTGGCTATCCGGACGGTATGCTCGTCGGGCGCAGTCACGGCATCCACTGCGGTGAGCAGCGAGCGGACGTTGGAAGTATCCGACATGGCGCGCTGAATCGAGAAAACAACATCGTCGGCAGTCAACGGCACACCGTCGTGGAAAGTAACGTCCGGGCGCAGCGTGAACTCCCAGATGCCCGGCTCATCAGGCAGCATCTTCCATTCGGTGGCCAGAACACCGATCAGCTTGCCATCGTCGGAGCGGGCAACCAGCGGCTCGTAAATCTGATGGTTGAAGGCATGGGTGATGCCCTCATTGTAAGCGTGCGGATCAAGGGTCTGCACATCCGAACCGCGCGCCCAGTTGAGCGTTTCGGCGGATACCGGCGCTGCTGCCATCAAAGCAGCAACCGCAGCCGTCGCCAGCAGCGAAAAGAGAGGCCGGCGGCCGGCCGGGCGGGATGCGGGAGAAGGCTTCTTCACGATACAGGTCCTCCATTGGCGCGAAAAAGCGCCTCAACATGTTCGGGCTATCAGGAGCGCTTCCGACCGGTCAGGCGACGCCGCACCAGTCGAGAATGCTTGCTGCGAATATTTTTGTTGTCGTCCTGATGGAGTCGACATCCGCCCATTCGTCGGGCGCATGCTGGTTGGCCCCGAAGGGCCCGTAGCGGATCGGCTGCACGCCGGCGACCGCATAGTGCGCACCGTCGGTCACGCCGATGGAGCCACGCAGCGCGGTCGGCCTGCCGAGGCTGGCGCGGCGCGCGGTGACGATCTTCACCAGCTCATGATCGGCAGAGGTGTTCATTGGCGGGAAATGCAGATCGTAAAGGTCCCATTTCACTTCGATCGGATTTTCGCGCAGCCACGGATCAGTGGCGCAGAAATGGCTGACGAAGGCTTCGAAATCCGCACGAATATCGGCACTCGTCTCATGCGGCATGAATTTGTGGTCGATGTCGATCACCGCGACGTCGGGAACGATGCCGGGATTGCTCATGATGATCGGCAGTCCATCCTCGCCCAGGCCCGCGCCAATGCGCACCACCCCGACGCCGAAATGATTGATGCCGGGCGGCATCATCGGATGGCTCTTCACGCGGGAGTTGGCCGCTTCATAATCCCGCAGCGCCGCAAGGAAACGGGTGGCAAGATCCGCCGCGCTGATCGGGGGAGCCTTGGGATTCTCCTGCCATGGCTGCGGATACATACCGGTAAAGCGATAGGCCGAATGACCCTGCCGGCCACGAATGGTGATGCGCAGCCATTCCAGACCGCCCTGACTGATGAAAATCTCGTCGCCGCCGGGTTCCGCAATGATGGCGGCAGGGGCCAGATGCCCGGCGCGCACCATGGCTTTCGTGCCCGAACCGCCGGCTTCCTCGTCAACCACCGAGTGCAGCGACACCCTGCCCCTTAGCGCAATGCCAGCCTCGCGGATGACGCGCAGCGCCTCCACGCAGCAGGCCATGCCCGCCTTCATATCCATGGTTCCGCGGCCCAGCACCCTGCCGTTGCGCACATCGCCGCAAAATGGACCGTAGCTCCATTCGCGCAGGTCACCCACCGGCACCACATCGATATGACCGCACAGAATAAGGTCGCGCTCGCCATTGCCGACACTCTCGGTTTGCGCCAGCAGATTGGGACGACCGGGCAGCGCATCGAAGGTGCTGACGGCGAGATCGCAGCCGGACAGTTCGTCGGCGATCAGCGCCTGGACCTGCGCCTCCCTGCCCGCTTCCGGCTCGTCCTGAAACTTCGGATTGACGGACGGAATACGCACGAGATCGCTGGTCAGCCCCACGACCCTGTCGGACTTCGCATCCAGACGCGCCCACACGTCGGCAACAGCGCTATCGATCCTGTCCTGCATATTTCCTCCACATGGCAGCTGCCATCGCCCGGCTTCAGGGTCCGGCTCATGGTCAGAGGATTGGGCTGTTCTTGCGCGCCCTTTGTGTTCCCCGGTGCAATCCGCAGATCAGTATGGGCACAAATCCGTTTGTGTCAATTAAATTTCACTACTGAGATAAAAATGCATAAAAAATGATTTTATTACATTTTAGGCGCAGGTTTCAGCTGTCACTCCGGGTGGTCGTCAGACGCGCCACGAGATCAGAGAAACGCTCCCCCTGCACGGCGACATGCGTCCGCAAAGCCGCGGCCGCACCGTTGCTGTCTCCCGACAATATGGCCTTCACGACACGCTCGTGCTCCGCCAGCGAGGTCTCCATCCTGTTGCGCACACGCAATTGCAGGCGGCGATAGGGCCGCAGCCTTCTGTGCAGGGCAAGGCACTGCTCCTGCAGGAATCCGTTGTGGCTTGCGGCATAGACGGCTTCATGGAAGACCTCATTGTCGTAATAGTAGGCATCCGCATCCCCCGCTTCAGCCGACCGGAGGCAACGACAATGCGCTGCCTCCAGCGCGGCGCGATCATCATCGGTGTAACGCCGTGCCGCATGTGCTCCAGCCATGGCTTCCAGCTCCGCCATCACCTCGAACATCTCGTAGATGCGATGCGGTGCCGGCTCGACCACAATGGCGCCCCGGCGCGGGCGGATCTCGATCAGGCCGATTGCGCCCAGCTGTATCAGAGCCTCGCGCACCGGCGTGCGTGAAACTCCGAACCGGGTGGCGAGCTGGGTTTCGTCAAGTCGCCTGCCGGCAGGAAACTCACCGCTGACGATCCCATTCTCAATCTGATCGCGCAGCTTCTGGACGATGTTTTGCGACATGGCACCAATCTGAAAATGCGATTCTTGTATACAAGAATGTTGACTTTGTACGCATGAGGAATAGCATGAATCGAAATTGCAGGAAACCTTGCGTAAAATCAGGCATCCTCACGGGTGCCGGTACTGTACGTCATTCAACAGGGCGGACCAGCCACAAAGGGGCCTATAATGGGCAGCTTCTCTTCCTTTCGCGACATGCTCGACGCCATTGCCGAACGCGGTCGCCGGCTGCTCGGCACGTCGCAGAACCCGAAGCAACGGGTGGCGATGGAGGAGATCGTCCTGCAGTGCGAGCACCTGCTCTCAAGCCGCGGCGAAGCGTCAGGACTGGCTCTGGCGCAGGACATTCTCTCCGCATGGAAAGAACTGGATGACGAGGAACAACCCCGGTTCATGCGGGAGTTGCTGACCAGATTCGGCGCCGATGATGCCCGTATCGAAAACGCCATCGAAATGTATCGCAGCGACCGCAGTCCGGAGAACCTCGCCGCCCTGCATGAAGCCGCCGAGCCGAAACGGCAGGAGCTGATCCGTCGGCTCAATGCCGCGCCCGACGGCACCCGCAGCCTCGTGCGGATGCGCGAGAAACTTCTCGGTCTGCTGAAGTCCGAACCGGAACTCAAAGCCGTGGACTCCGATTTCCAGCATCTCTTCGCTTCCTGGTTCAATCGTGGCTTTCTGCAGCTGCGTTCCATCGACTGGACCACGCCGGCGCATATTCTGGAAAAGATCATCCGCTATGAAGCGGTTCACGCCATCAATGACTGGAACGAACTGCGCAGCCGTCTCGCCCCCGCAGACCGGCGCTGCTTCGCTTTTTTCCACCCGCAGCTTTCCGATGATCCGCTGATCTTCGTCGAAGTGGCGCTGACGCGCTCCACGCCCGACAACATCGGCGATCTGCTGGACGAAACACGCGCACCTTTGAAGCCCGGCGAGGCCAACACTGCGGTCTTCTATTCGATTTCCAACTGTCAGGATGGCCTGCGCGGTATTTCCTTCGGCAATTTCCTGATCAAGCAGGTGGTTGAGGAACTGCGCCGCGAACATCCTGCGCTGGAAACCTTCGTGACGCTTTCGCCGGTGCCCGGCTTCGCACGCTGGCTGAAATCGGCGGAAGACGAGGAAAACACCCTCGAACTCTCCCGCCTGCGCGATCATCTCAGCAGTGCCGACTGGCACCGCAACGCGGAAATCATCACGGAAGCCAGTCCGCTGCTTCAGCGGGCGGCAGCTCATTATTTCCTGACCGCCCGTGCGGCCGGTGGACGGCTGATCGATCCGGTGGCGCGTTTCCATCTCGGCAACGGCGCCCGGCTGGAACGTCTCAATTTCCCGGGCGACGTGTCGGCCAGAGGATTGCGTGAGTCACACGGGCTGATGGTCAACTACCTTTACAAGCTCGACGACATCGAGCGCAATCACGAGGCCTATGCCGAACGGGGCGAAGTCGTGGCCTCACCGGAGGTCCGCAAATGGCTTGCCGCCGGCTCGACCGGAAAAACATCTTCCAGGACGCAGGAAAAACTGAATGCCTAACCATCTGTTCCACGCCATTCGCGCTGCCCTGCCGGGACAGGATGCTGTCTTCATCGAAACGCAGGACGGCCGCGTGTGGACCTATGGCGATATGCTCGGCCAGTCTGCCCGCATTGCGCATGTGCTGACGGAACGTGGCGTGCAGCCGGGAGACCGGGTTGCGGTGCAGGTGGAGAAAAGCGCCGAATCCCTGATGCTCTATCTGGCCTGCGTGCGTTGCGGCGCCGTCTACCTGCCGCTCAACACCGGCTATACGGTGGCCGAGCTCGACTATTTCTTCAACGATGCAAAACCCGCCGTCATCGTCGTTTCCCCCCAAAATGCGGACAGGCTCGCTGAGACGGTGAAGGGCTGCGGCGCAGTTCTGGAGACGCTGGACGATCATGGCGGCGGCTCGCTCATGGAGAGCGCCAGGGCGGCTGCCACGGATTTCGACGATGTGGAACGCGGCCCTGACGATCTGGCCGCCATCCTCTACACGTCCGGCACCACCGGACGCTCCAAGGGCGCCATGCTCAGCCATGACAATCTGTTGTCCAATGCGCTGACGCTGCGCGAAAGCTGGCGCTTCACCGCGCAGGACCGGCTCATCCACGCCCTGCCGATTTTCCACACGCACGGCCTGTTCGTGGCCACCAATGTCATCCTCGTTTCCGGCGCGTCGATGTTCCTGCTGCCGAAGTTCGATGCGGATGCGATCGTCGCGCGCCTCCCGAAGTCGAGCGTTCTGATGGGCGTGCCGACCTTCTATGTGCGCCTTGCGCAGGACGATCGCGTGAACCATGACAGCACCGCCAACATGCGGCTGTTCATCTCCGGCTCTGCCCCGCTGCTTGCCGAAACGCACGACACCTTCCGCGCCCGCACCGGTCACGCCATACTCGAACGCTACGGCATGACCGAGACGAACATGAACACCTCCAACCCGTATGACGGCGACCGCATCGCCGGCACGGTCGGCTTCCCCCTGCCCGGCGTCGACATCCGCGTCGTGGACATGGAAAACGGCGCCGCCCTTCCGGCCGGCGAAACGGGCATGCTGGAAGTCAGGGGGCCGAATGTTTTCAAGGGCTACTGGAACATGCCGGAGAAAACCAAAGCTGAATTCCGTGACGACGGTTTTTTCATCACCGGCGACCTCGGGCTGATCGACGAACGTGGCTATGTCCATATCGTCGGGCGCGGCAAGGACCTCGTCATCTCCGGCGGTTACAACATCTACCCCAAGGAGATCGAGAGCGAGATCGACCTGATCGATGGCGTGCTTGAAAGCGCAGTGATCGGGGTGCCACATGCGGATTTCGGCGAAGGCGTGACTGCCGTGGTGGTGCCGAAGACCGGCGCCGCGCTGAAGGAAGACGAGATCCTGGCCGCGCTCGGCGAACGGCTTGCTCGCTACAAGCTGCCCAAGCGGGTGCTGTTCGTGGAAGAACTGCCACGCAACACCATGGGCAAGGTGCAGAAGAACCTGCTGCGCGAAGCGTGGAAGGATCTTTACGCCTGATGGCGGAGCACTATCAGCCGCCCCGAACCAGCACCGGCGTGACACCACCGCTGCGCCCGGCGCAGCGGTTGGATATGGTGGCCTCAGGCCGGCCTCTTGCGGATGAGACGGCGGGCCTTGTCGCGCAGGCCGCGCATGACGTTG
The DNA here is from genome assembly GCF_014201615.1 of Aquamicrobium lusatiense. Taxonomy (NCBI): domain Bacteria; kingdom Pseudomonadati; phylum Pseudomonadota; class Alphaproteobacteria; order Hyphomicrobiales; family Phyllobacteriaceae; genus Aquamicrobium; species Aquamicrobium lusatiense. Next base: position 45,261 of record NZ_JACHEU010000001.1, read on the forward strand.
CGCGCCTCCCGGTAAAGATGCATCTGCGAGGCTGCCTGTCGGGCTGCCTTGTCGGCAGCGGGCGTCAGCCCGATGATGAGCGTTCCCATGCGCATCCGCTCGCTCCACAGGCGGCTCATCACCGGATGGTCGGGCACCGCACAGGAATCCGTGAACTGGATGTTCGGATCCTCCAGATGCTGACGGGTCACTTCGAGCATCAGCAGGGTTCCGGGGGAGAACGTGGAAAGGCTTTCGTCATAGGCCGTCTTCCACGTGTAGGCGACGCCCTGCTCGACGAACACGACAAGACTGGCGATCACACGGCCGTCCAGCGTCAGCGAATGGATGCGGCACATGTCGCGCTCCGCCAGCCTGTGCACCGCCTCGCGGGCGAAGGCAGCCTGAAACCGATCGACCGTCATGGCCGTGCCCTTGCGGCCCTTCCAGCCGGAGGCCTCCAGAGCAAGGAAGCTCTCCATGGCCGTGCGCACCTCTTCCGGCCCGCGCGCCACCTCATGCGCAACCGGGCCGAGCTCCTCCAGCCGGCGGCGCAACCGGCGAAATTCGCGCACGTGATGCGGCCGCAGCGAGGCCTTCAGATAGGCATCTCCCTCCAGTTCGCTGTCGAGAACCGGCCGCTCGACCTCTGCGACTGTGATCAGGGAAAGCTGACGGGTTTCCGCTACCGAGCGCAGCACACGCGCCATCTGCCCTTCGAGGCGCATGTCGGGCAGCACCAGAACCTGCGGCAGTTGCAGATGCCGGCGTGACAGGATGGCGAGGCAATCCTCCACCACGCCCAGCGGATCGTCATAGTCCACCAGCGGCGTGCCGACCGGCCCGAACGGGTTCGACCATGCCCGCATCACCGGCACCGAGAACGGTACGTTCGGACGCTCCACCGAAAACGGCATCAAAAACCGCAGCCGCGATCGATGCTCGTCGCCGTCCCGGATCACCGCCAGACGCACTTCGCGATCCTCCAGCCTCGGCATCGCCGGAGCCAGAAAGCGCGGATTGAAGAAGATATTGGGCTCGATGGCGCGGGCAACGAGGTGATCAAGTTCCTCGACCAGTTCAAAGCCCGCATTCGCAGGATAGATGGCAAGCGTACGCTGCGGGCGCCGGTTGGTGAGCAATTCGAGCTGCGAAGGATCGGTGCCCTCACGCACCAGCCCGGCAAGCTCCGAGACCAGCGTGCCGGCCGGCCCCCCGCTTGCCTCCTCGATCAGCGGAACAGCAGCCATTATGCAGCGCTCCTTGCCGGAATGAAGATCGTCATGACAATACCAAGTTTACGCCAGACCGTGAAGGACAGGCCAGCGGCTTCGAAGATCATGGCAAACGCGGTCGCCATGGCCGCGCCCCACAGGCCGAAAGTGGGAAGCAGCAGAACGTTGAGCACGATGTTCAGCGCCAGCGTGGCGGCGAACACTAAAGCGCAGCTGTTCTGGTGTCCGCTCATCGTCAGCAGGCTTTCGCACGGCCCGACGGAGGCGCGCGCCACCACGCCGACGACAAGCAGGAAAAGAAGCGGGTAGCCGGACTGGAACCCCTCGCCGAACAATCCGAGCATCGGCCGCCCCAGAACCAGCACCACGACCGCCATGGCGAGCGAGGGCCAGAAGGTCCAGGACACGGTTTCGCGCGCGAAGGCCGCAAGCCGGTGCCGGTCACCGTGAGCGAACTGCGCGTAGCGCTGGGCGGAGCCGGCTTTCACCGCGAAATAGACGAAATGCACCAGCGCCAGCGTTTTCACGGTGGCGAAATAGACGGCCACTTCCTGCGGGTCGCGATAGAAGCCGACCATCAGCACATCGGCATTGGTGAGCAGGTAGAAGAAACTGTCGACGAGGAAAATCGGCAGGGAGATGAAAAACCACTGGCGCAGCAGGATCCGGCTGTCGCCGGCGGGAATGGTTGCCGAAACCCTGCCGCCAAGGCTCAGCAACTGGCCGAGCGCGGTGACATAGGTGGCCGCGATTGCCGCGATGATGGCCGTGGTCGCATCGGCCGCGCAGCCGGCGAACAGGGCCGCCCCCATGAAGACGAGGATGAGCACCGGCCGCGAAATATAGGTCGGCAGCAAGGCTGACAGCGCCCATGAATGCGCGCGCGACACGCCCTGCAGAAGATCCGTCAGCGCCACCATGGGAAGGCACAGCAGGCCAAGCAGAAAAGGCACCAAATAATAGTCTTCGATGCGATCGGCGAAGAGCCAGACACCGGCAGCCCCTGCAACGGCGGTCAGGGTGGAAGCGGCCAGAACCACATGCCGGCTGACGCGGACGATGCCGCGCAATTCATCCAGCATGCCCCGTTCGCGGAATTCCGGAATGAAACGGATGACGGAGGTGCTGAAACCGAGACAGGAGATGGAGCCGACGATCAGCATCGTCACCCATACCAGAACGAAGATGCCGTATTCGAAGCTGCCCATCCAGCGCGCCATGAGCACCTGGCTGAAAAAGGCGATCGCAGCGCTGACAACGCGGACCATGAAAGCGATGGCGGACATGCGCCCTGCGGCGCCGCGCTCATCCGAACCCGACGCGATGGCATCGATCTGCGCCAATAAAGGCCGCAGGCGCAGCGCAAGGCGCTGCGGCAGCAAGCGGTCAGCCGCCATGGTTGCGGAAAAACGCACCCTCTACATCTCCGTAATCCGCAAGGTCGAGATCCCTTCTAGGAGCCAACCCCTTAAGAAACGGTACGGTGATGAGATTTGGGGGCCGGCGGCCCCGCCGCCGGACGCTATGCCGCCAGAACGTCCTGCCATTCCTTGTGGCGGCGGAATTCGGCCGCCACATAGCCGCACACCGGCGTGATTTTCGTGCCGGTCCCGCGGGCATCGGTAACGGCATGGGCAACCAGCTGCGCGCCCACGCCCTTGCCGCGCGCCGATGGCGGCACGAAGCTGTAATCAATCGAAATGTGGCCGGGGCTGCTGCGCACATAGGTGAGATAGGCTTCCTCACCGCTCTCCAGTGGCAGCACGTAGCGACCCTTGCCGCCATCTTCGGCCTTGCTGATTTCCGTTCCCATCGCGATCTTCACCCTTGCTTCTTCAACACATCCGCCCATTCGGGATGGCGTTTGAACTGAGCCGCGGCAAAGGGGCACAGCGGAATGATGAGCTTGCCAGCCGCCCGTGCATCCTCGACCGCCCTTGTCACCAGCCGCAATCCCGCACCCTGACCACGAAAGGCGTCCGGCACGCCGGTGTGGTCGATGATGATCTGATTGTCGCCCACCTTCGTGAACGTCATCTCGGCCTCCGCACCATCCGGCCCACGCAGGACATAGCGGCCCTTGGAGCCGGTCTCTTCGATTTCCACGTCCGGTATCTGTTCACTCATCGGGATGATCCTGTAACCGGCACGGCCGACAAAAAGCGGCGTGCAGCCTCAACCTCACTGGGGCGCAGCTCATGCCCGCCCTCATGCCATTCCAGTTCCGTCGTCGCGCCCTGACTACGGAAATACGCTTCCAGCCGCAGGGTCAAGTCAGGCGGGCATATGGGATCGTGCCGCCCCGCCGTGATCAGCACCTCACGTCCGGCAAGCCCTGCCTGTAGCCCGGGCGCAAACGGGATCAGCGGATGCATCAGCACCGCGCGCGAAAACAGCTTCGGAGCAGACAGCATGACTGAGGCAAGGATATTGGCTCCGTTCGAGTAACCAAGACCGTAAATTTCCCCGGCTCCCGCCGCCCGTACCCCCGCATCGGCATGAATATGTGCTTGCACGAAACCCTTCATCTTGTCCGTCGCACGGGCAAGATCGGCCATATCGTATCTGCCTTCGGCGAGGCGGCGAAAGAAACGCGCCGCGCCCATTTCTGAAACGTCGCCACGCGGCGCCACCACCGTGGCGCCGGGCAGCAGGTTACCCGCCAGCGGCAGCAGCTGCATTTCATTGCCGCCAGTGCCGTGAAAGACGAACAACAAGGGACCGCCTTTCACGCCCTGCGCAATTCTGTGCACATAGGCATCGGTACTCATGACGGGCTCCTCAGTCTTCGAGCGGTTGCAGATGCTGTTCGAGATAGCTGCGCAGATGCTCATGTTGTGTCGGCAGCTTCAGCGCATCGCCGAGATGCGCGCGGTCCTCGTCACGGTCGAAACCGGGCTCGTTGGTCGCAACCTCGAACAGAACGCCACCGGGCGTGCGGAAGTAGATCGCCCAGAAATAATCCCGGTCGATGACCGGCGTGACCTGATAGCCGGTATCCAGCAGGGCCTTGCGCACTTCCAGCTGCTTTTCGCGGTTCTCGACCGCGAACGCGACATGGTGAACCGAGCCGCCGCCAAGATTGGCAAACGCCGCACCCGGCATCACCTCGATGTCGACGGTATCGGCGCCATTGCCGGGCTCAAGCGCAAGCCGGCGCAGATTGCCGGACCGCCCGACCTCGCGATAGCCCATGAAGCCGAGAAGCTCTTCGGTGGCTCCGCCATCGCGCAGGCGCATCGAAACGGAATGGAAGCCGTGAATGCCCACATCCCCGGGAACACCTCCATGGGTCCATGGCGCGCGCATGTCACCGTCCACCTCGACGAGGGCGAGGCCTTCGCCATCGGGGCCGGCAAAGGTCAGGCGCTGTTCGCCAAACCGCTCCTGCCGGGCTAGCTCCGCCACCCCCGCATCGCCGAGACGGCCTTCCCAGAAGCCGAGCGAACCGCGCGGTACGGAGTAGACGGTGGTACCCACTTCGCCGACGCCGGGGCGGCCCTTGCCGATATTCGGGAAAGGAAAGTAGGTCATGACCGAACCCGGCGTGCCAACCTCGTCTGCGTAATAGAGGTGGTAAACATCCGGCGCGTCGAAGTTGACAGTCTGCTTCACACGCCGCAGACCGAGCGCTCCGGTGAAGAACGCATTGTTGCGGCGGGCATCACTGGCCATGAGGGTGACGTGATGCAGTCCCCTGATCTGATCGAGCATGATGTGGCGCTCCTTTTTGGAGGTTACGGCCCATAAATCCATGAAGTGCCGTGTTGATCGCCAATATGGGCGCAGGCATGCCGCGCGCAAAGATATCGGAGCGGCAATAGTCCGTATCCGAAGGGTGAACAATGGGCCTTGCTTTGTTCACCAAAGCAGAAGGCCCGCACCGGCGGGTGCGGGCCTTTGCAGAAAGCAGATGTCCTCAGCGAACCATAAGGCGCTGCTGCTCGCGATTGTCGGCGTAGCTGTCCTTGTCGTAGGCCGGATGCGCCTCAAGCTGCTCCTTGGTGAACTCGGTGTACAGATACTTCTTGCCGTCCTTGTCGGCCATTACCCTGAAAGTATCCATGCCCACAGCCACCGGCTTGGAGCCGATGCCGAGGAACCCACCGACATCGATGATGACCGCATCGACCTGCCCGTCCGGGGTGAGGACGGCATCGCCGATCTCGCCGACCTTGACATCATCGGCGCCGTAGACGGTCGTGCCATCCAGCTCCTTGGCGCTGACATCGGTCATCTGCACCTCGGTCAGGGTCGACTTGTCGATAGCCGCTGTCGAAGTCGCGTCCGGCTGCTCCTTCGGGGCAGCAGCCGTATCGGTCTCCGGCACCGCTGCCGGAGCGGCGGCCGAATTGTCAGCGCTTGTCACGGGGGCAACGTCATAGGCGCGGCGGTCGAAGTCCGGCAACGCTTCCAGCGATTCCTTGGTCGCCTCGACCACCAGCCAGCGATCGCCATCACGCTCGGCCCATGTCGCCTTGTCGAAGTCGAAGGCGACATTCTTCTGGCCCATGCCAAGGAAACCGCCGACGCCGATCACCAGCGATTGAGCCTTGCCTTCAGGTGAAAGCACGACATCATTCACCTTGCCGATGTCCAGTGCCTCATCCCCGGTGCCGTTGTAGACGCTTTCACCGATGATAAGAGAAGCAAGATTGCCTTCAGCCGGTGCGATCACCGGTGCGGTGGCGGCAGGCGCTTCGCTCACGGTATCGGTGGTCGTCACGCCCGGAGCGCGCTCCGTTGCAGGCGCAGGCTTGTAAGGGGTGGAATCAAAGGCCGGCTGAGCTTCCAGCGCCTCCTTGGTCACGGCGGCAATCAGCCAGCGATCCCCATCCTTTTCAGCCCACTGCATCTTGTCGAAGTCGAAAGTCACATCCTTGGCACCCAGCCCAAGGAAGCCGCCGACACCGATGACGGCAGTCTCTACGTTGCCATCCTTGTCCAGAACAAGATCGGTGACCTTACCGATATTCTGGGCATCTTCAGCCGTACCATTATACACGGTTTCGCCGATGATATTGGAAGCCAGATGGCCATCGGCGCTAACCGCGGGTGCTGCCGGCTGTTCAGTGGCCGCGGTCGGCGGCGTGGTTGTCGCAGGCGCGGTCGCGTCCTGGGCCATGGCACCAGTGGCAACCAGCGTTGCGAGCGCAGTCGTTGCAAGAAGCTTGCGGATCATATCGTCTCTCCTCGTGTATCTTCGGTTCAGAAACCTTGAGCATCGCTGCGAATATCCTGACAAATCCGCAGTGTGATTGCTGATTTGAGAACGTGTGATCTTGCCCCTTGTTCCAAAAAACATCTCCCCATTCGCAGGAAAAATCCGCCTGATATGGCGGAACTAAACTTCCACTGTCCCGTTACATGCGGCGCCTGAGATACCTGCCGGCGCAATTCTTTTCGCGATCTGAAAGGATGCGACATGCGATTTTCCGCAGTGCTCAACAGGGACGGTGGAACGCTGCGCACGGCCGATCTCGACGGCTTTTGCGCCTTCATGTCCCGGACGTTGCAGGCAGCGGGCCATCATGTCGACATCGCCGTTGTATCCGGCACCGAAATGCCCGCCGCGATCGAAAAAGCGGCGGCGGCCCCGGATATTGACATTCTGCTTGCAGGCGGAGGCGACGGCACCATATCTGCCGCCGCTGCACGGCTGATGGGCAAGCAGAAGGCCCTTGCGGTCCTGCCAGCCGGCACCATGAACCTCTTTGCCCGCAGCCTTGGCATCCCCCAGTCACTTGAAGCCGCAGTGGAAAGCTTTGCGGCCGGCACATTGAGGAAGGTGGATATCGCCACGGCCAATGGGCGCCCTTTCATCCACCAGTTCTCCGTCGGCATGCACGCCCGCATGATCCACCTGCGCGACAAGATGGAATTCGGCTCGCGTCTGGGAAAGATCGGCGCATCCTTCAGGGCCGCCTGGGCAACGCTGATCGACCCGCCAGCGATGCATGTCACGCTGATCTTGAGCGAAACAGAGATAGAGGCACGCGCCAGCGCTGTCGGAATCACCAACAACCTGTTCGGCGAAGGTCATCTGCCCTATGCCGACGACCCGGCCGGCGGCATTCTGGGCATCTATCTGACGATGGCGCAGACGCGCGGCGCGGTGCTGAAGTTCGCTTTCAACGCGGCGCGCGGCAAATGGCGTGACAATGAGCATGTCGAAATCCATCAGGCCGAGCGACTGACGCTGAAAATACGCGCTTCAGGAAAAAAGCCTCATGCGGCCATGGACGGCGAACTTGTCGGGCTGGAAAACGAAACTGTCATCGAAATTCACCCGAAGGCTCTGAACGTTCTCGTTCCGGCGACAGTCTGAGGGGATCACTGCTGAGCCGGTACAGTCTCGGTGGCCGAGGTCTGCCCGGCGGGAGCATCAGGCTTGGGCACCAGCAGAGCGGTGGCGGCCCATGCCGCCAATGCCAGAACGATGGCGCAGATCAGGATGACGAGCACGCGGCTCCCTTTGCGTCCCTGCCTGACTGCCTGCTCGCGAAATATTCTGGCCATATCCTGCCTCCTTGCCGATGGCGGGGCGCGGATGCCCCACCTTGCAGGTTCAACGAGGCGGGAAAGCTATGGTTCCCGGCCAGAAACTTCAGTCCCGTTCGGCATCGGGATCAGGCCTGCGGCGGCGGGGCGCCGTGTTTTCACGGTAGATAACATAGGCCAGAACCGCCGCCGCCGGCCCAAGAATGAGACCCGGCCCGGCCTTGCTGCGCGCCAGCGCAGGCAGCACGGCTGCAAGCGCTGTCATGCCCAATGCCGTCATGTCAGCGCTTCGCCTTGTTTTGATGCGTCGCGCTCTCGAGCGCGCGCCAAGGCGGAATATCAGGACGATAAGCCCGGCAAGGAGGAGAAAGCCCACCCCGAAGCCGACGGATGTTTCAAGCGAGCCATAGTGACGGGCGGCCCAGACATAAAGCGCGCCGATGAGAAATCCGACGCCACACAACGCGGCAACCGCGGCCAGCCCGTAGCTTATCGCCGCGATTCTGGCTCGCTTCAATGCGTACGCGGTCTCGCCCGAGGCGAGACCGGTGATCAAAGATATGAGTGCCCCCATGGGATCGACGCCGTCAGCGGCGCGACAGGAGGCCGACCAGGAAGCCGAGGCCCGCAGCAATGGCAAGCGACGTGACCGGCTTTTCCCGAACGTTCACGAGAACCTGCTCTTCCAGATCACGGGCGTTGGTCTTCAGGCTGTCGATGGCTGCCTCACCCTGCACGCGCAGCTGCTCCACACCCTGTGCTGCGGCCTTGCGCGCTGTGCCATAACCCTGCTCGCCGGTTTCCGCGAGATGCTTGCCCAGCTTCTCGATATCGGCCTTGAGCTGACGAATCTCTTCTTCAAGGTCAACATTGTTCTTGTTGTCGGTCGCGGATTTTCCGGCTGCTGCGGCCATGATAAAACTCCTTGGTGGTTGATGTAGCCGGGATCACAACGCCGTGAAGGCACTAAGGTTCCAGCCCGATTGTCCGGAATGGAAGGCTTTTTTCACGCCCGAGTCCAGCGCGCATTGCAACTTCACACAAGCGGGCGCCGGCCCGTCCCCAGTCCCTCCCATCCGGCGATCACCATCAGTTCCTTCAGGTTGATGACCCTGCATCCCCCTTCCTGCCACTCGATCATGCCGAGGCGGGAGAGCTTGCGCAGCGTCTTGTTGGTATGGACAAGCGAGAGCCCGAGCGTATCGGCAACATGCTGCTGGGTGACGGGAATGATCAGGCGGCGTCCGCTGCCAAGTCCCGTGCAGCGCGCCCTTTCGTGAATGAAGGCGATGAGATATGCGGCCCGTTCCATGGCGCTGCGCCGGCCGACGCTGAGCAGGTTCTCGTCCAGCATGCGCTCTTCCCGCGAAGCCAGCCAGGTAATATCGTAGCCCAGCCCGGGGTGTTTTCTGTAGAGTTCCAGGAGCCTGCTTCGGTCGAACACGCACAGGATGGAGTCCGACAGCATTTCTATGGAATGCTGCATTTCCCCCTCGATGCTTCCCTGCAGCCCGATCAGATCACCCGGCATCAGGTAGTTCAGGATCTGCCGGCGGCCGTCTTCCAGCAGCTTGAAGCGGAACCCCCATCCGGACAGCAGGGTGTAAAGATGCGGCGTGCGGCTGCCCTCGACAAGAACGGCGCTCCCCTTCTGCGCCAGCAGTTCCCCTTTCTTGAAGCGATTGAGGAACTCCAGTTCGTCGGGCTCCGCTTCGCGAAACGCTGGCAGGGAGCGCAGGGGGCAGCTTTCGCAGGGATACAGCCTGCCCTGCACGGTGGCCGGCAGCACATATTGTTTTGTGTGTGTGGAGGTAATTGTCATCGTTGAGAAATCGCCTGCGCGCCGGAAGGTTCCTCCGCTACGGAAATGACGCCTCCCCTATGTCATTTTTAAATGACAGGAACATTCCCGAAACGGCATTCTGCCGTTTTCGGGAGTATCCGCCTGTGTCTGGCCCGCTTAACGGACTGCGAATCCTGCTCGTCGAGGACGAGTATCTTATTGCCATGGATGTAGAGACGATCTGCCTTGAGCAGGGGGCCGCCAGCGTCTCGATTGTCGGACGCAGTGCGGAACTGGAAGATGACACACTGTTGCAGGAAATCGACGCGGCCATCATCGATGTGATGCTGGCAGGAGTTCCGACATTCCCGTTCGCCGGGCGCCTGCAACAGGAAGGCATACCTTTCATATTCGCGTCTGCCCACGGGCAAAGCGAATATATCAGCACGCATTTTCCCGGCATAAAGCTCGTTGAAAAGCCTTATGCCGGATCCGATCTGGTTCAGGCCCTCGCCGAAGCGAGGGACGCATCGAGACCTCAGTCGGCCGGTGACGTCATCACCTGAGTTGAGATCGCGTCCGGCCCAAAATCCTCTTCCCCGGAAATCTTGAGAATTTCCTGCAGGCGTGTGCGTGCGCGGCTGACGCGGCTTTTGATCGTGCCAATTGCGCAATCGCAAATTTCAGCAGCTTCCTCATAGGAAAATCCGGAAGCTCCGATCAGGATGATCGCCTCGCGCTGGTCGTCCGGCAAGCGTTCAAGCGCGCTGCGGAAGTCCTTGAGGTCAAGCTGGCCGTGCTGGGCAGGGTGAACCGCCAGCCGCGCCGTCATGATGCCATCGCTGTCCTGAACCTCGCGTCCTCGCTTGCGCATCTGCGAGTAGAATTCGTTGCGCAAAATGGTGAACAGCCACGCCTTCAGATTGGTGCCCGGCTGAAAGCTCTCATGCTTGTCCCATGCCTTGACGAGCGTTTCCTGAACGAGATCGTCGGCCTTGTCGACATTCTGCGACAGCGAAACGGCGAATGCCCGCAGACTGGGTATAGATTTCAGAAGCTCGTCTTTAAAACCCGCGGATACGGCCATGCATCAGTCCTTGTCCTGAGACGTCTCGGCGTGCTCGAGTTGACTGAGCAATTGCGCAAAGCGATCAGGAACCTCGTCATGGACCAGATCGTCGTAATATTGCTTCAGCTTGCGTCCGATCTCGGAATTGGGTCCAAGATTGTCTTCGGCCCTGCCCTGGCGTCCCGGGGTTCCGGCCGCTCTGTTTTTATCCAATGTGTTCATTCTGCCTTTCGTCCCTACCCTGACCGTCTGTTGCATCACGCCGTCGCACGAAACGAAACAGACGCAGCCCCCGCTGGTTGATCGATCCGGGCGCAACGTCTCTTAGCCAAATTAGTTCCACGATTGTTGGAACTTTTTACATTCCTGCGGGTTTTCCGAACCTGAGGCCTTGCATAACCATGCATTCGGCCTTTCAAGCAACGCGTCACATGAGGGAGACGTATATCGTGAGTCTATCCGCCGCCATTGCCCCGCATCTGCCTTTCCTGCGCCGTTTCTCGCGAGCCGTCTCTGGCTCACAGGAAAGTGGCGACGCCCTCGTCGCGGCAATGCTTGAGGCGATCATCGCCGACACCAGCATCTTCCCGAAAGCCTCCAGCGACCGCATCGCCCTGTACAAGATATTCACGCGGATGTTCACCTCCGTTTCCATCCGCATTCCTCAGGACCAGTCCGAGGCGCCCGACTGGGAGCAGCGCGTGGCCGCCAATCTCAATGCTTTGGCCCCCCGCCCCCGTCAGGCTTTCCTGCTGGTTGCGGTCGAAGGCTTCGATGAAAACGAAGCCGCTGAAATTCTGGATCTGGACGACGCCAGCTTTTCGAGCCTTCTCTCGGAGGCCAGCAACGAAATTTCACGGCAGGTGGCTACAGATATTCTCATCATCGAGGACGAGCCGCTGATCGCCATGGACATCGAGGAAATGGTGGAAAGCCTCGGGCACCGTGTCGTTGGCATTGCACGCACCCACGCGGAAGCCGTCGGCATCTTCGCCAAGTCGCATCCGCGCATGGTTCTGGCCGACATTCAGCTTGCCGACGGCAGCTCGGGCATCGATGCGGTCAACGAAATCCTGGCCGCCACGTCCGTGCCGGTGATCTTCATCACCGCCTTCCCCGAGCGCCTGCTCACCGGCGAGCGCCCGGAACCGGCTTTCCTCGTCACCAAGCCGTTCAACCCCGACATGGTCAAGGCGCTGATCAGCCAGGCCCTGTTCTTCGACCGGCAGGCGAAGGCGGCCGCCTGATATTTTTGCACATGCCACGGAACCATAGGCCAGTGACGGCGTTTTCCTCCATAGACGCAAGAGAAGATAAAGAGGATAAAGATCAATGCTTTACTGGACCCTTGTATTCCTTGTGGTGGCCATCATCGCCGGTGCTCTCGGCTTTGGCGGCATCGCCGGAGCATCAGCCGGAATCGCCAAGATCCTCTTCTTCATCTTCCTGGCGTTCGTGGTCATATCGCTGCTGGCGGGCATTTTCCGCCGGGCCTGACCGCGTCGGTTTCCCCCAACTGGAAACCGCCCCCCTCAACCGGTTTCCAGCCGCCGCCGGGCAGCGCTTTCCAGAAGAGCACTGCCCGGCGGAACGCATTTTGACGAATTCTCTTTAGTAGGATAGCCCTACCGGCACCAAGAGAGCAGAACACAAAATGGGTTCAGACAACGGTTCCAGATCGCCTCTGCGGCCGGAAGAGGAGGTTATAGACCCTTCTCTTCGGGATGAATCCGTGCTTGGCCGGGCCTTGCTCCACGCGTTGCGAAACGCCGGCGTTTCCGTGTTGTTTCAGGATAACGAACTCAGAACCGTATGGGCCCGCAACATGGCCGCCCCGTGGATGCAGGGCAGCCAGGGCGACACCATCCTGCCCCCGTCCCAGACCGCCCGTATCATCGCGGCGCGGGAGGACACCATCGCCACCGGCAACGCCCACCGTTTCGAGATCAACGCTCCCGGGGAAGATGGCCTGCGGTGGTTCGAGATCTGGGTAGATCCCGATCACGACGAGCAGGGCAATATCCGCGGCGTCATGACCACCAAGGTGGAGACCACGGATCGCAAGCGCCGCGAGCAGAGCCTGCGCGCCTTGCTGCGGGAAGTTAGCCACCGCTCCAAGAACCTGCTGGCGATCATCCAGAGCATCGCCAGTCAGACCGGTCGGCATTCCGACAATATTTCCGATTTCCTGACCAGCTTTCAGGGCCGTCTGCAATCCCTTGCGGCATCTCAGGATCTTGTGACCTCGTCGAACTGGCGGGGAGCGGAGTTGCGCGAGCTGATCAACGGCCAGCTCGGCCACAACATCGCCTATGCCGACAGCGAGCTGATTTTTGAAGGGTCGAACCCCTATCTCAACCCCAATGCAGCGCTGCATATCGGCCTCGCCATGCATGAACTGGTCGTGAACTCCCTTTCCTACGGCGCACTGTCGCATCCGGGCAGCCGCATCACGGTGCGATCGAGGATGGAGCAACCCGAAGAGCTTGCTGATGCACCAGCGCTCCATCTGTCATGGATAGAGCAGCTGGACGAAGGCAGCGTGCTGCCTCCACACCGGGATTTCCGGCGCGTCACACTGGAGCGTGTCGTGCCGGCGGCACTGAGCGGACAGGCATCGCTCGAACTGGTGGACAACCGGCTGGAATATCATCTCGTCATACCAGCAGCGAATTTTGAGAGCACGGGCGAAGAATCCACCGCGACGCCTTAGGAACCTTACGTCAACCCGTGCGTTTTCTTTCCCAGAGGAAAACGCCATGGAACACATAGCCGCAGTTCTGCTGATTATCGGATGCTCCGGTGACCTGACGGAATGTGTCGAGTTGCCTGCTCCGGCTACAGTCTTTGAAACCTACGAAGAATGTCGGGTCGAACGCCAGCCCGCGCTGAAAGCGTTGTGGGGTCGCACGGACCGCGTTTTCGGCACCTGTATTCCGGTCGATCCGGCTCTTGAAGATGACTATGCCGAGATCGTTTGGAAGGTGCATCCGGACGGTAAGCTGGAAGCAAGTGTGGAGAAGGGCGAAACGCAAGTCGCTTCAAACGGTCATCACCCTTGAAAGAGCGATATTGCCCGGAAACAAAATCGCTGGCACAAGCTTGACGATATCGGCTTGTTCGGCAAGTGATCGCTGCAAGGCGAGGGAAAGAGAAGCGAGAGGAGTGACTAAATGCGGAAGATAATCGTCGCCCTGGCGGCAATCGTGGCACTGAGCGGCTGCACCACCACGGAACAGGACGTTGGTGTGGGTGCTGTCGCTGGCGCAGCCATCGGCGGCATTGCCGGCGGCACCAAGGGCGCCCTGATCGGCACCGCTGTCGGTGCTGGTTCCGGCTTGCTGGTGCGTAACCTGCGCAACGGCTACTGCCAGTATCGCGACCCGAACACGCGCCGGATTTACACGGCCCGCTGCAACTGACCGGCGAATGGGGCGCGCATCTTCCTCAGCCGGATAAGTTTTTCCGGACGGAAAGAGTTCTCCATGATCCTGCGAGAAAGGCCGGCTAAGCCGGCCTTTTTTCATGTCCGCGCCAGTGCGGTTCGAGCGCTTTACTTCAGCGGCACCTTGATCTCGACCTGCAGGCCGCTTGGCAGGAAACGGCGGTCTATCGAGCCGTAAAGCTCGCGGGTAATGTTCATATTGATGAGCTTGGTGCCGAAGCCCGTCGTTGCGGGCTCCTTGAGGTCCGCCTGTCCGGACTCGCGCCAGTTCAGGACAAGCGATTTGTTTCGACCGGCCCTTTCCACCCGCCATTCCACCTTGAGCGCGTCGACCGAGTTTCCCGCCTCGCCATATTTCAGTGCATTCGTCGCAAGCTCGTGAAAAGTAAGGCCAAGCGCCTGCGTGGCTGTCTCGTCGAGCAACACCTGCGGACCTGACAGCAGCCCCTCGGGCAGATCCTTGCCAAACACCTGACCGAGTTCGATCCGCAGCAGTTCGCGCAGATCCGCCTTCTGCCAGCGCGAACGCGTGAGCATGTCCTGCGAGGCGGCCATTGCCTGCAGGCGCGCCGCGAAGGAATCGGAAAACTCCTTCACATCGGCGGAATGCGAAGCAGTCTGGCGCGCAATGGCCAGAACCCGCGTTATGAGATTCTTGATCCTGTGCTTCATTTCCTGAAGCATCAGATCCTTTTCGACCAGACTGTGCTCGGCTGTCTGGTGCAGCTTTTCAGCCGCATCGTAAGCCCGCTCCTTGTAACGGGCAACGAGCGCGATGGCGCCTGCGAGCAGCAGGCCGAAGAGCCCGAGCATCACGGGAATGGCACGCGACGAAGGCGGGGAGAATGCCGTCGTCGGCTCGAACTGCAGGGTCCATTGCCGACCGGCGATCGTAAGCCGCCGGATGTCCACGATCCTGCCCACACCGGTGACGGCTGGCGTGGCGGAAGTGAAAATCTGGTTCTGCGCTTCTATGGCGCCATCGTAGATTTCCAGATGAACAGGCAGCAGCGGCAGGCGCCGCAAAGCCGTCTGGAACAGCTCACTCGCCTGAAACGCCGCGTACAGAACACCGGGCGCAGCGGAAGCCTCGCCGGAAGTGCCGGCTTTGAGGCGGGAAAAGACGATAAAACCCGGATAAGGCTCGACGCCACTGTTCCCACCCAGCATCATCGGGGCCGTGGCATGCTGCGTGTCGTCGCGCATGGTCGCTTCTATCGCCTGCCGGCGAATGGGTTCGCTGAACATGTCGAAACCAAGCAACGTGTCGCTGGATGGCTTCAGCGGCTCGAAGAAAACCACCGGCGCACGCCACTTCTGATCCGACTGGGGATAGATCTGACGTTCCACCCCCTGTTCGTCACGAATCCGGCGTTCAACGAGCGCCTCGCTCCCCACGTCAACGAGCTGCAGAAAACCGATGCCGCGCAGGCCGGGAAAGCTGCCCTCTATATCAAGCGCCGAAATGAAAGCCCGGAATTCATTTGCCGAAACACGGTTATTATGTACCGCGAAGAATGCCTGGGTGGCCTTGAGCAGGGTCAGATGCAGATCAAGGCGGGTTTCGATGCGCGAAATGGCGTCATCCACGGTCGCTTCAAACTTGATGCGCGTCGCTTCCTGCGTCGCGAAATAAGCGAAACCGGCCATCACCATGCTGATCAGCGCGACAGCCAGGAATGTCAGAAGCGGAAAAAGTTTCTTCAACTGGCGACGCTACTCCGAAGCAGGGAATGCATTTCTAGCAAGTCCTCACGCCAAGGCAAGCAGGGCTCGGAGAAGCGCCGGTAACGGCACGGCTGTCACGCGGCGATTTTAAGGGCTCCCGGCCCCGGAACGGCACCGGGCGGGCATTTGCCCAGAATGATCATGCCAAGAACCTCGTCCTGCGTGACGTCCTGTGTCCGTGCCGTGCCGACCACCTGCCCGTTTTTCATGACGCATACCCGGTCGGCGAGATCGAACACGTCATGAATGTCGTGGCTGATGAGGAAGATGCCGATGCCGTCGGCCTTGAGCTGGCGCACCAGTTCGCCGACCTGCGCCGTCTCCTGCGGACCGAGCGCCGCCGTCGGCTCGTCCATGATGAGGATGCGCGCGTTGAACAGGATGGCGCGGGCGATCGCCACTGACTGGCGCTGCCCGCCGGAGAGCTTGATCACCGGCTCCTTGAAGCGCTGGAAGCGCGGATTGAGGCGGCCCATGACCTTGCGCGCCTCAGCTTCCATGGCGACGTCGTCAAGCGTATTCCAGCGCGTCATCAGTTCGCGGCCGAGGAACAGATTGGCCGCCGCATCGACATTGTCGGCCAGCGCCAGCGTCTGGTAGATCGTCTCGATGCCATATTTCTTGGCGTCGCGCGGATTGTTGATCGACGCCTCCTCGCCATTGACGAAGATCTGCCCGGCATCGCGCTTGTAGGCGCCGGACAGGATCTTGATCAGCGTCGATTTGCCGGCGCCGTTGTGGCCGAGCAGCGCCACCACCTCGCCCGGATAGAGATCGACCGATGCGTCATCGACGGCGCGAATGCCGCCAAAGGCGATGGAGATGTTGCGCATGTCGATGAGCGGGACGGCGCTGCCGTTTCGGGACTCTGCCATGGCCGTTCCTCCTAAACCCGCTTGCGGTAGACGGTGTCGAGCCACACCGCGATGACCAGAACGGCACCGACGACGATGTTCTGCAGGGGCGAGTCGATGCCGAGCAGGACCATTCCCGATTGCAGCGATTGCATCAGCAGCGCGCCGAGCATCGCCCCGATGATGGTGCCGGAACCGCCCGCCAGCGACGTGCCGCCGATGACGGCGGCCGCGATGACCAGAAGCTCGTCCAGCGTCCCCAGCGCATTGGTCGCCGCGTTGAGGCGGGCCGAGGAGATGGCTGCGCTGATCGCCACCAGCACGCCCATGATCATGAACACCTTCATGGTCACCCAGCGCGTGTTGATGCCAGCAAGGTTAGCCGCCTCCGGATTGCCGCCGATGGCGAACACGTAGCGTCCGAAGCGGGTGCGGTTGGTCACGAAGGTCATGATGATGCCGACCGCGACGGCCATCAGCACCGGAATGGCGATGCCATGGGCGATGAACAATCCCCCTTCCGGCACCTCGATGCCCTGCGCCGCTGCATAGCGGCGTACGATGCCCACCGGCCATGGATAGGAATTGGCAACCCATACCGCGCCCAGAATGGCGGCGCAGGCGACGCCCCCCAGAAGCAATTCGGCCCATACCGGCCGCAAGGGGAAGCGGAACCGCTGGCGCTGGCGGCGGCCACTGATCATCAGAAAGGCGACGCCAAGACATCCGGCCACGGCCACGACCCAGCTCCAGCCGGCGCCGATTGCACCCAGCGGTCCGCCGCCCATCAGCTGAAATGTTGCATCGAGCGGCGCGACGGTCTGCCCGCTCGTCACCCACCACGCGGCGCCACGCCAGATCAGCAGCCCGCCAAGGGTGACGATGAAAGCCGGCACTTCAAGATAGGCAATGATGAAACCCTGCAACGCACCGATGAGGAGCCCCGCAAGGATGCCGCAGGCTAGGGCGATCACCCAGATCCACGGATCGCCCAGCGAAAAGCCGAACACGCGGATCAGGATCTGCGCCTGCAGCACGCCCATGACCATGCCGACGATGCCCTCCATGGAGCCCACCGACAGGTCGATGTTGCGCAGCACGATGACCAGCACCATGCCGGTTGCCATGATGGCCACGGAAGATGTCTGGACCGAGAGGTTCCACAGGTTGCGCGGCGTCAGGAACAGGCCGCCGGAAAGAAAGTGAAGCAGGAGCCAGATCAGCACCAGCGCCCCCAGCATGCCGAGCATGCGGGTGTCGAGCTCCGTCGCCTTGAGGAACTTCGCCAGCGGCCCGAGATCGGCCTCCCGCGCCCGGTCGCCCGTCGCCGCCGAGGTCGCATCACTCATGGTTTCCTCCCACCGGCCGGTTCTGGCCGTCAAATGCGCCGCACCATCATGCTAGACCAAATCCGGCAAAAGTGCACAGCGGTCTTGCAAACCGGGGCAGCAAACGCCCCGGCCTGGCCAATCGCTTCGGAAATTTGAGGGTTTCATGCCGGGCATGACACGGCAGACAGCCACATCCTGCGGGAAGCGCAGGCACCCCAACGCTTCCCGTAAACTGGACAGCTCAGTCGCAGGCAGCGACACTGCCTGCCGCAACGCCTGTGCAGACCGCATCCTTGGTGATCCAGCCGGCATCGATGACGACGTTGAGATTGTCCCTGGTGATCGCAATCGGCGTCAGGAACACGGACTTGACGGTATTGCCGCCGGGCGTGGTGAAGTCCTGCACATTGGCGATGGCAGTCATTTCCTTGCCGTCGGCCAGTTCGCTGGCGATCTGCGCGGCGTTCTTGCCAAGCTCACGCGCATCTTTCCACACCGACACGGTCTGGGTGCCGAGCGCGATGCGGTTCAGCGCGGCATGGTCGCCATCCTGACCCGAAACCGGCACCGAGCCGGCAAGGCCCTGCGCCTGAAGTGCGGCGATCGCGCCACCGGCAGTGCCGTCATTGGAGGCCACCACCGCATCGACCTTGTTGTCGTTGGCGGTCAGGAACTGCTCCATGTTCTTCTGGGCATTGGCCGGCAGCCAGCCATCGGTATAGGCCTCGCCGACATTCTTGATCGCGCCGGAATCCAGCGCTTCCTTCAGCACCTCGACCTGCCCGGAGAACAGGAAGTCGGCATTGGGATCGGCACCGGAGCCCTTGATGAAGACATAATTGCCTTCCGGCTTCAGCTTGAACACCTCGCGGGCCTGCATGCGGCCCACTTCCTTGTTGTCGAAGGTGAGATAGAAAACGTCACTATTCTCGATCAGGCGGTCATAGCCGACGACCGGAATGCCCTCGTCGAGCGCCTTCTGAACGGCCGGGCCGATGGCCGAGGCATCCTGTGCCAGAATGATGAGCGCATTGGCGCCCTGGCTGATCAGGCTTTCGACGTCGGTGAGCTGCTTAGAGGCGGACGATTGCGCGTCAGCCGATATGTACTTGTCGCCCGCCGCCTCGATCGCGGCCTTCATCGCCGCTTCGTCGGTCTTCCAGCGCTCTTCCTGGAAATTCGACCAGGACACGCCGATGACCTTGTCCTTCGCCTGTGCGGCGAGGGGAAGCGTCAGAGACAAGGCGACACCTGCCAGAATGGCAGCCGTAAAATTCCTCATGATTTCCTCCCTGCGCCCATGGGCGCGACGTTGTGACCCGCAAACAAGCCATGCCGGTGAACAAGCCGGGCGAGAACTTTTTTTCGAGCCTCGAAAAAATGTGGCGCAACGACCTGACCGTGTCAACGGATTTTCTGACCAACCGTGAATTATTTCGAAACCCGAATTAAATAATGACAGCCTTCGCCGCTTCTGACAAAGTTCACTGCCTGCTATGCAGCGTCGGCACGCAGGGAGGAAGAGTACAGGTAATGACTGTTGGAATGCGGCACGACGATCTGCGCCGGCGCAACCGCGCCATGGTCATTGCGGCCGCGCGGCGTGGCGGACAGGTTTCCCGCACCGAAATCACGACTATCACGGGTCTCAGCCATTCCACCATCTCCGCTATTTCCGCCGACCTGATCGCCGAGGGCATTCTGGCCGAGGCCCGACAGGATGATGCCCCTGCCCTCAGACGCGGAAGGCCCCAGATCGGGCTCGAACTCGACCCCGCAGCAGCCAGCGTGGTAACGCTGATGCTGTCCCTCAACAGCCTCTCCGCCGTCCGGCTCGATTATTCGGGAGCTGTTCTGGACGAAGAGCAGTTGCGGCTCGACACGCGCGCCCTCTCCCGCGAGGCACTGATCGGCGAATGCGTGGCAGTGCTTCAACGATGCCTTGCTCACCCCGCAGCAAAGGCTGGCCCGCCATTGCGTATCGTCTTTGCCGTTCAGGGCATTACTGACGCGGAAGCGCGTTCCATGCTGTGGTCTCCGATCACCCCGCACACGGACATCCCCTTCGCCGACATTCTGGAAGCGGAATTCTCTGTTCCCGTAACGGTGGAGAACGACTGCAACATGATGGCCGAGGCGCTGCGCTGGCGCGATCCGGCCCGCTATCGCGACGATTTCATCGCCATATTGCTCTCGCACGGCATCGGCATGGGGCTGGTGCTCAAGGGCGAGATGTTCACCGGCACCCATTCCTCGGGCGTCGAATTCGGACACATGGTCCATAGGCCGGACGGGGCGCTGTGCCGTTGCGGGCGGCGCGGCTGCATCGAAGCCTATGCAGGAAGCTACGCCATCTGGCGCAGCGCCGCCGGCCATGACCAGAACGAGGAGCCCCGGGGCGATATCGGGGAAGCGGAGATGCGGGCGCTGGCGGAAGCGGCCCGGGACCATGAAGGACGCGAGCGCGAGGCGTTCCGCATCGCAGGCGAAGCGCTCGGCTTCGGCCTTGGCAGCCTGTTTGCGCTCATCGACCCTGCCCCGGTGGCATTGGTCGGCCTCAATGCAGCCGCCTTCGACCTGATCGAACCGTCCCTGCGCGATGCCATCGCACGCACTGCCGGCGGCCAGCATTCCGGCTCGATCAGCTTCAGCATCGAGCCGGACCAGATCGCCCTGCTGCGCGAAGGCTGCGCCATGCGCGCGCTGACTTATGTCGATGACCGGATTTTTGCCGGCGGGCGGTCCCTGCAGGACGGCCCGGCCGCGCGTCACTCTTCCCTGCCCGTCACTCTTCCCTGATCGCGTAGCCTGAACCGCGAACGGTGCGGATCACGTCGGGCATGCGGCCGGTGTTGACGGCCTTGCGCAGCCGCCCGACATGCACGTCGACAGTACGCTCGTCGATGTAGATCGTCTCGCCCCAGACATTGTCCAGCAACTGTCCGCGCGAGAAGACGCGGCCGGGATGCTGCATCATGAATTCGAGCAGGCGGAACTCGGTCGGCCCCAGCCGGATCTCGCTCTTCTTGCGATAGACGCGGTGCTGTTCGCGGTCGAGCACGATGTCGCCCACCTTGAGCACAGAGGACAGCACTTCCGGCTTGGCGCGGCGCAGAAGCGCCTTCACGCGCGCCACCAGCTCGGGCATGGAGAAGGGCTTGACCAGATAGTCGTCGGCGCCGGTGGAAAGGCCGCGCACCCGGTCGCTTTCCTCCCCGCGCGCCGTCAGCATGATGATGGGCAGCCGTTCGGTCTGCTCGCGCATGCGCAGGCGCCGGCACAGTTCGATGCCGGAGATCGCCGGAACCATCCAGTCGAGCACCAGAAGGTCCGGCACGTTTTCCTGCAGCCGCAACTCGGCCTCGTCACCGCGCGTGACGATCTCGACCTGATAGCCTTCGGCTTCGAGGTTGTAGCGCAGAAGCACGCCCAACGGCTCTTCGTCCTCAACCACCATGATGCGGGGTGCAATCATGCTTCGTCTCCTCGATCCTGCTTCAAACCGCAGGTGCCGGTATGCCAGTCTCGTCCTGCTTGGGACGATGAGCCGGCAACTGCTCGCCGGTCAGCACATAATAGGCATTTTCGGCAATATTGGTCACGTGGTCGCCAATGCGCTCCAGGTTCTTCGCACAGAAAAGCAGATGCGTGCAGGCCGTGATGTTGCGCGCGTCCTCCATCATGTAGGTCAGCAGTTCGCGGAACACAGAGGTGTATTTGACGTCGACCAGCTCGTCTTCGTCGCGCAGCCGCACCAGCCCTTCCGGGTTGCGCGCGCCATATTCGTCGATGACGCCCTGAACCTGCTCAAGAACCAGTTCGGACATGTCTTCGATGGAGCGGGCGAAAGCGCGCGGCACGCTCGACTGACCGACCGCATCGACGCGCTTGGCGATGTTCTTGGCCAGATCGCCGATGCGTTCGAGATCGCCGGCCATGCGGATCGCGCCCACGATGGCACGCAGGTCCTGCGCCATCGGCTGGCGCTTGCCGATCAGTGTGATGGCGCGGTCGTCCAGACGACGCTGCAACTCGTCCATCACCGCATCCTCGGAGATGACGCGCTGGGCCAGCGCAGTGTCCGGTACGATCAGGCTCTGCGTCGCCTCATCGACCATAGACCCGGCAAGGCTGACCATGTCACGCACCAGCCCTTCGATCTCGCCAAGATCGTCGTCGAAGGCGGTCACCGTATGAGCACCCATTATACGTTCCTCGTCTGTTGGAATGGCCGCAGTAACACTCAGCCGAACCGGCCGGTGATGTAGTCCTGCGTGCGCTTGTCGTCGGGGTTGGTGAACATCTTCTCGGTCGGGCCTTCCTCAACGAGATTGCCGAGATGGAACATGGCCGTGCGCTGCGAGACGCGCGCCGCCTGCTGCATGGAGTGGGTGACGATGACGATGGTGTAGTTCTCGCGCAGCTCGTCGATCAGTTCCTCGACGCGTGCGGTGGCGATCGGATCGAGCGCCGAGCAGGGCTCGTCCATCAGGATCACTTCAGGCGACACGGCGATGGCGCGCGCAATGCACAGGCGCTGCTGCTGACCGCCGGAAAGACCGGTGCCGGCATCATGCAGGCGGTCCTTGACCTCGTTGAAGAGGCCGGCGCGCTTCAGGCTCGATTCCACGATCGCATCCATGTCGGCCTTGCTGCGGGCAAGGCCGTGAATGCGCGGGCCATAGGCAACGTTCTCATAGATCGATTTCGGGAACGGGTTCGGTTTCTGGAACACCATGCCCACGCGCGACCGCAGTTCCACCACGTCGATGTCGCGGTCGTAGATGTCCTCGCCGTCGAGCGTGATCTTGCCCACGACCCGCGCATTGTCGATGGTGTCGTTCATGCGGTTCAGGCAGCGCAGGAAGGTGGACTTGCCGCAGCCCGAGGGACCGATCAGCGCCGTCACCTGATTCTGGCGGACCAGAAGATCCACATCGAACAGGGCCTGCTTGTCACCATAGAAGACGCCGACCTTCTCGCCCCGCATCTTGATGGGTTCGTTGACGGCGGCCACCTTGGCGTTCACGGCATTTTCCAGAGTTGCTTCGCTCATAATGTTCACGATCTTTGTTCCTTAATTACCAGCGCCGTTCGAAGCGCCGGCGCAGCAGGATCGCGGCCAGGTTCATCGCGGCAAGGAAAAGCAGGAGGATGATGATGGCGCCGGAAGTGCGTTCCACGAAGGCACGTTCGGCTTCGTTCGCCCACATGTAGATCTGCACGGGCAGCGCGGTGGCAGGGTCCATCGGCGTGGCGGGATAGTCGGCCACGAAGGCCACCATGCCGATGAGCAGCAGCGGAGCGGTCTCGCCCAGCGCCTGCGCCAGACCTATGATGGTTCCGGTGAGGATACCGGGGGCTGCAAGCGGCAGGACGTGGTGGAACACGGTCTGCATCTTCGAGGCGCCGACACCCAGCGCGCCGGAGCGGATCGAAGGCGGCACCGCCTTGAGGGCCGCGCGGGTGGCGATGATGATCGTCGGCAGCGTCATCAGCGTCAGCACGAGACCGCCGACCAGCGAGGCCGATCGCGGCAATCCCATGAAGTTCACGAACACCGCAAGGCCCAGCAGACCGAACACGATGGAGGGCACGGCCGCCAGATTGTTGATGTTGACCTCGATCAGGTCGGTCCAGCGGTTCTTCGGTGCAAACTCCTCCAGATAGATGGAGGCCGCCACGCCGATCGGCAGCGCCAGCACCAGAACGATCAGCATCATGTAGACCGAGCCGATCAGCGCTACGCCCATGCCGGCGGTTTCCGGCCGGCTGGAAGCGCCGAAGGTGAACAGGCCGCGGTTGAAACGCTCGACCATGGCGCCGTCGGCGGTCAGGGTCTTCATCCAGGCGACCTGCTTGTCCTTGACCTTGCGGCGCGACTCGGGAACCGACATGTCGATCTGGCCCTTATGGGCGGAGTCGACGTCCGCGGCAGCCAGCACCCACACATTCTGCGTGGTGCCGATGACCGACGGATCGGCGATCACCATGTCACGGAGTTGCGTGCGCACACCCTGCGAGATCATGCCGGACAGGAGGCGCAGGTCAGCCCTGTTCTCCTCGGCTTCGACATCAAGCCCGAGCTTTGCGGCAAGAGCATTGCGCGCCAGCAGCGGATAGTTGGCGGTAGCCAGCACATTGGCATCGCTGTCGCGCTTGCCTTCCGGGTCGATGACGCCGGCATCAAAGGTAACCGGCAGGCTGATCGAGGTCTGCCAGAAGGCGGTGTAACCACCCCTGATGACCGTGAACATCAGGGCGCCGAGGAAGAAGATGCCGATGGCGATTGCCGCGATACCGTAGAAGCGGAACCTGCGCTCAGCGCGGTAGCGGCGCTTGAGGCCGATGTCGCGGCGGGCCGGAGCCGTGGCCGTCACGGTGTTGTCGAACGGGATGTCGGTCATTCGTACTGTTCCCGATATTTGCGCACGATGTAGAGCGCCAGCACATTCATGCCGAGCGTGATGACAAAGAGGGTGATGCCGAGGGCGAAGGCCACCAGCGTCTGGGGCGATGTGAATTCAAGGTCGCCGGTCAGCTGGTTGACGATCTTGACGGTGATGGTGGTCATCGCCTCACCCGGATTGATGGTGAGGTTGGCGGCCACGCCTGCGGCAAGCACCACGATCATGGTTTCACCGATCGCCCGTGAGGCGGTCAGCAGCAGCGCGCCGACGATACCCGGGAGGGCTGCCGGCAGGATGACGTTGCGCACCGTTTCGGAGCGCGTGGCGCCAAGGCCGAGCGAGCCGTCGTTGAGAGAACGCGGCACCGCGCTGATGATGTCGTCGGAGAGCGAGGACACGAAGGGAATGAGCATGATGCCCATGACCAGACCCGCCGTCAGCACGCTCTGCGCCGCGATGAAGGGCTGGCCGCCCGACAGTGCCGCCGAAATGTCGCGCAGCAGCGGACCGACCGTCACCAGGGCGAAAATGCCGTAGACGATGGTGGGAATGCCGGCGAGCACTTCCAGCACCGGCTTCACGATCGAACGCACTTTCCGGGACGCATATTCCGACATGTAGATGGCTGCGAACAGACCGACCGGCACAGCGAACAGCATGGCCACCAGCGCGATGTAAAGCGTACCGGCAAGCAGCGGGATCAGACCGAACTGACCGGTTGCACCGCCCGAACCGGCCGCGGCGAAGCGCGGGTCCCACACCGTTCCGAAGAAGAAATTGGAGAGCGGCACGGACTGGAAGAAGGACAGCGTCTGAAACAGCATCGACAGCACGATGCCGACGGTGGTGAGGATGGCGACGGTCGAGGCCGCGATCAGGCCCCACAGCATCACCCGCTCGACATTGTTGCGGGCGCGGCGGCGAAGCGTGATGCCCGACAGCCCGAACCATGCACCTGCCAGCGAAATCAGGATTGCGCCGATGGCGGACCAGAGGGACGAGGCGTCGCTCATCGATCTGTAGGATTCAGCGGCGGGCACCATATAGGGCTCGCCATTCGAGGCCAGCGCCAGACCCTTTGTGGCAAACAGTGCCTTGAGGTCTGCCTGACCGGAACGCACCTGCTCGATTTCAGCGGCGTCAAGCCGGCGCAGGCCGTCGCCGATCGCGTAGATGGTGCCCATCGTCAGCGAACGGTTCACATCCGGTGCGGAGGTCACCTGCCCGGGCAGGCCGCGCCACACGGCGCTGTCGATATAAAGCGGGCTTGCCGCTTTCCAGATAGCGAAAAAGAGAAGGGCCGGGAAGATCGCAAGGACCAGTGCGTAGGAGCCATGATAACCCGGCAGGGAATGCTGCTTGACGCCGGGTTGCGGCTCCAGCCGCGAGGCGCGCATGCGCGCCACGAGAAAAGCCACCACGCCGATGATCAGAACGATGGCAAGAACCCAGGAAACGCTCATGAAGTCTGTCCAATTGGCTTTCAGGGGCAGGCCCTGGATTGCTTCACGCCTAAGATGGCAGGGGCGCGCCCTGGATGGCGCGCCCCGAACCGGTTCTGATCAGAGGGTCTTGCCGGCTTCGAAAGCCGAGCGCTGCTCGTCGCGCTCCCCATCGGGGGCCGACACCAGACCGTACTCGGCCAGCGGGCTCTCAGGGCCGACCATGTCGTCGGAGAGGAAGAAGTTCACATACTCCTTCAGGCCCGGAACGACGTCGAGGTGAGCCTTCTTCACGTAGAAGAACAGCGGACGCGACACCGGATATTCGCCCTTGGCGATGGTCTCGACCGAGGGGCTGACGCCTTCGACGGTGGCGACCTTCAGCTTGTCGGCGTTGTTTTCGTAGAAGGCGAGGCCGAACACGCCAACGCCGGTCTTGTTGGAGTCGATGCGGGCCAGCGTCTCGGTGTAGTCGCCATCGATGTCGACAGCCTTGCCGTCCTTGCGGACCGCGATGCAGGCGGCAGCAGCGGCCTTGTCGTCAGCGCCGGTTGCTTTGATGGCTTCGAGAGCGCCGGCTTCCTTGCAGCCTTCCGTCATCAGCTTCTCTTCGAAGACTTCGCGGGTGCCGTGCTTTTCGCCGGGGATGTAGGCAGCGATATCCCAGTCCGGCAGGGCCGGGTTCACTTCGTTCCACTTGGCGACCTTGTTGTCGACCAGCTTGCCATCGACGATGACCTGAGCGGCGAGCGCCTTGTAGATGTCCTGCGCGGTCAGGGCCCAGTCGGGACCGTTGATGTCGGTGGCGAAGACGATGCCGTCATAGCCGATGCGCACTTCCTGGATGTCGGTGACGCCGGCATCAGCACAGGCCTTCACTTCCGATTCCTTGATCGGGCGCGAGGAATTGGCGATGTCGATGGTGTTCTCGCCGACGCCCTTGCAGAATTCCTTGAGGCCGCCCGAAGAGCCACCCGATTCCACGACCGGGGTCTTGAAGTTGGAATAAGCTTCCGAGAAATTCTCGGCGACGATCTTTGCATAGGGAAGAACGGTCGACGAACCAGCGATCTGGATCTGGTCGCGCGCCGAGGCGAAGCCGGCCGTCGCGGCCAGTGCGAGCGCCGCAACCGACGCGGTGAGAAGGTATCTGTTCATGTGGCCTGCTCCTGTTCGGATGATCTGGCAGCGCTCTTTTCCTAGCGCCCGGTGTGGCCAATAGACCCCGATTATTACAGTCGCATGACAGTTTCGTGTCGGTCCGGTAAAGCTTGCCGCGCAAGGCTTTCGCGGCGCAAAGCCGATCGGTTTGCCCGCCCGATGCGCAAACTGCCTATGTGGTTGTTATCCTGAAATTTGTAGCGGCGGAGGGCGGCGCTGAAGATGCAGAAAACGCGCCTGCGAAAAACAGCCCCGTTTTCCGCCTGATCCACCGACGGTCTGCAAGGCGGGAAGGCGCCGCACTTCAGCGGTGTTGCTTTTCCGCCGCGCCGGAGGGTCCCAGCCAGCGCTCGAGCTTGGCCATGAGCGCCCGTGGGCTGACAGGTTTCGGCAGATAATCGTCCATCCCGCACTCCAGGCACCGCTCCCGGTCGCCCTTGAGCGCATGCGCAGTCACGCCAACGATCGGTACATGCGCCCCGTCGGGTCCTTCGCTCATCCGGATGCGGCCGGTGGCCTCGTAGCCGTTCATCTGCGGCATCGAAACATCCATCAGGATCATCCGCGGCCGCATCCGGTGGAATGCCTCCACGGCGAGCCTTCCATTCCCCACGATCTCGAAGCTGTAACCGCTGTCGCACAGGATCTGGGTAAACACGAGCTGGTTCACCTCATTGTCCTCGGCGACGAGAATGTCGAGGCGGTCATCCTGCGCTTCGCCGTGGGAGAGCGAGGTTGCCGCAGGCACCGCCTCGCGGACAGGCTCCACAGCCTCGCTTGCGGGTTCCGGAGATTGTTCAGCCTCATCAGAGATGGAAAAGCCCCGCTGGCGCTGGATCGCCTCCACCATGGTCTGCAGCAAGGTGGAGGATCGGACCGGCTTGGTCAGATGCGCATGAATGCCGAGATCACGGCACTGTGGATCGGCAATGGAGTGATCCACCGAAGTCAGCAGGATGATCGGCACGTCGCGTAGGCCTGGATCGCTGCGCACCGCGGCAGCCACATCCGGGCCATTCATGCCGGGCATCTGATAGTCTAGCACGATGCACTCGACCCCCAGCCCCCGCGCGACGGCCGCTTTCAGAACCTTCAGTCCTTCCACGCCGTTCGCCGCAGCACAGGAATCGAACGCCCATGCCTGCATCTGCTCGGTCAGGATCGCGCGGTTGACGGCATTGTCGTCAATGATCAGCACGCGCGCGCCGGTTACATCGACGGGCGGCACCGGCCCCGCTGCCGCACGGCTTCCCTTTTCCAGCGGAATATCGAACCAGAAGGTTGATCCCCGGCCGGCTTCGCTTTCCACGCCGATCTCGCCTCCCATCAGCGCCACGAGACGCGACGAGATGGCAAGACCGAGACCCGTGCCCTCATGCCGCCGCGTCGAAGACCCGTCGACCTGGCTGAACTTGTCGAACACCATCGCCAGCTTGTCGGAAGGAATTCCGATGCCCGTATCTGTTACCGCAAAATGCAGAGTGGCCGGACCGTCTGCCTGGCAAGCCGATACGTCGACCAGCACATGGCCGTGGTCCGTGAACTTCACCGCGTTACCGAGCAGATTGAGCAGGATCTGGCGAATGCGGCCCGCATCCCCCAGGAAACACGTCTCCATGCCGGGTTCGAGGCGAACGACAAGCTCCACATCCTTTTCGCGGGCGCGGGCGGCCACCAGCGCAACCGCGTCCTCCACCACTTCCCCTACTTCAAAGGAGGCCCTCTCCAGTACCATCTGCCCGGCATCGATCTTCGAGAAGTCGAGAATGTCGTTGATGATCGAAAGCAGGGCATTGCCCGATTTGACGATGATGTCGGTAAACGTCTTCTGCTTCGGATCGAGATCCGTCTTCGACAGCAGCTCGGCCATGCCAAGCACCCCGTTCATCGGCGTCCGGATCTCGTGGCTCATATTGGCCAGGAATTCGGATTTGGTGCGGTCCGCCTGCTCCGCGCGCTGGCGCGCATCCACCAGCTCCGCCTCGCGCAGCTTCAGTTCGGTGATGTCTGTCGTGGAGCCGATCAGATAGCACGAGCCGTCCGAGGCTTTCATCGCGCTCTTGCGCGCGAACTGATAGCGGACCTTCTGATCCGCCCCGACGACCATTTCCTCGCCTTCCTGCGTGTCGCCGGTGCGCAATACGGCCAGATCGCTGCCCGTCATCTCCCGGCCGTGGATGCCGAACAGCTCCATGTCGGTCTTGCCGACGGCTTCCGCCGCGCTGATTCCCGTCAGTTCGGTCCAGCCGCGATTGACGTAGAACAGCCGGAGATCCTCATGCTTGGCATAGATGGAAACCGGAACGTTATCGATGAGGCCGCGAAACAGCTCGTTCTCGCGCATGGTTGCGCGCAGCGCTTCCTCACGATCCTTCAGCGCGGTGATGTCGTAATAGGAGATCAGCCTGCGCCCGCCGGAAAGGGCGGTCACGGAATAGATCATCGTGAGACCATCGGCCCGGCGGAATTCGCGCGGCAGCACCTTTCCGCTTCTGATTTCCGCCTCCCGGCCGGCGACGTATTCCTCCCATTTGCGGTCCTCCACACCGTAGATACCTGTGTGGCGGTCGGCTTCAAGCAACGCACGGAAGGCGTCCCCGCTGACCTGCGCGGGGGAAAGGTTCCAGAGCTTCCAGAATGCGTTATTGATCAGTTCCACATTCAGATGCTCGTCGACGATGACGATCGCCATGTCGAGCGAGTTCACCATCATTTCGAGGTCGAACCGCAACGCCCTGCTTCTGGCTTCAGCCCGAAGGGCCTCCGCCTTGTGCCCTTCAAGCTCTGTCACATCGCTGCAGGTGGAAATTCGCATTCCCGTATCGGTACGGATCGCACGGCTGAGAAGCACACGGCCATTGGTGAACCGGATCAGACTGGACTGATCGGAAGCCCCGGCACGGGCCTGCAGCATGTTATCGCGCCAGACAGGCCCTTCGAGCCCTTCGGTATCCCACACACCACGCTCAAGTCCAGCATCGAGAATATCGGAATATGAAATGCCCGGCCTGATCACATCGGCAAGAGAACAATAAAGCCGCAGCAGGGCGTCATTGTGAAGCACCAGCACGTCGTTCTCGTCATAGAGGCACATGGCCTCATTGATGGCGTTGAGCGCGGTAAGGGCCTGTCGCGTTTCGCGAATAGCCGTGGCGGGCGCGGGCACAAGGTCGCGCACCTGTTCAGCGATAGCCGTTATGTTGCGCGCGGTGCCCCGGTAGCCGGTGAAGCGTCCATCCGCGTCGAAGCACGGCTCGCCGCTGGTGGAGATCCAGCGGCATTTCTGTGTGCCGTTCTTCAGTTCATAAACGAAATCACGGAAGGCTTTGTGACTTTGCAAGTCGTTCAGGTGGGCAATTGCCTTTTCATTGCCATGCCGGACCTGATCCATGAAATCGAAACGAAGGCGGCCGATCATGTTCTCCGGCGGAATGCCCGTCGCCGCCAGATAATTGTCTGAAAAACGGGTAAAGCGCAGGTCCGGTCCGGTTTCCCAGAACCAGCTCAAATTCGCATCGGACTCAGCCGGATGATGAGACGGGCCGGCATCTGAAACGACGTCGCCGCCATGCGGGACGCAGGCAGATGCATCCACGCCGTGCTGCCGGATCGGCCCCTGCGCATTCCCCATATGAATCCAGCCCTGATCCCCCCGCCGGATACTCCGCATATACATCGTCGGAGCGCGGAATTGTCAGGCTAACGGCAGGTTTTCCATAAGGCAAGGCAAACACTCCGAACTTATGCCCTATGTATAGGTGCATATCTGCAACTCCGGACCTGCAGGACTGCTTTGTCCACATTGCCATCGGCCGGATGTCGCGCTATCGGATTGAACAATATGGTCAGACTGACGCCGATCCCGATGCTCCTCCTCTCGGCAAGCCTGCTTGCAGGCAGCGGCTGCGCGCGCACGGACGACGGAACCGTGATGATCCCGAAGCAGGTAGATGCGCGGCGTATCTGGGATCGCGGTCCCTCCGGGACCCAGACCCCGCCTGTACAGAGCGGCTCGACCTTCGCGCCGGTCGCTTCGCCGCAATATCAGCCGTCGCGCGAGACACGCCCTGCACCTTCACGGCGTAATGCATCCGCACGACCGGACCAGCACTCGCCCTCCTCTTCGGCTCCCGCGAAACCGATTTCCTGCGGACCCGCGCAGGATGCCGGCGGGCGCATACAGATGGTGTGCGACTAAGCACACGCTCTGCAGGCCATGTCAGGAGCAGGCTGGCCGTGAGGCGCTGAATTTCAGGATTTGCGCACGGAAGCGCAGGCCGCGACCATGAGCGCGCCGATCACCGTGACGTGCTCCATGACGACATAGAACTCTATCGTCCTGATGGGTTCTTCCATCGCCCAGAAATTATGGGCCAGCGGAATGGTGAAGGCGGTGAAGACGGCGAGCGCGCCCGCCCCCAGCCACGCCCATCGGTTGAAGATGATCAGCAGCGATCCGCCGATCTGCACGATGATGGTCGCTATGTTGAACAGCCAGCCGGGTTCGAGCCCGAAATGGACCATTTCGCCGACCCCGGCATTGAAATCGATCAGCTTGGCGAGGCCGCTCGACCAGAACATGAACGTCAGCACGATCCGGGCAAGATAGCCGAACCATCCGGAACCCAGTATGGCATTGATGATCTGCGGCATGGAATATCCCCGTCTCGCATTGACGGCGCGCATGAAACCATCATGCCCGGGTGCGCGCAAGCGCGCTCACCTGAGCATGAAGTTCCAGAACAGGCAGCAGAGCGTGAGTGCCGCAAACCCTGAGAATGCGAGGCTGCGCAGCAGGACATTGCGGCGCAGGCTGTTCAGCGCCAGATGGCATCCCACGATCGCCACGGCAAACAGGAAGCGCCAGTCGCCCAGCGTGTTCAATATGCTCGACTGGCCGAACGCCCAGCGGGCAAGCACGCTGCCGATAATCGCCGCCAGCAGGGCGATAGCCGTCCACATCAGGGCGTCGGCGGCGTTGACCAGAACGATGCTCGCCGCCTTCAGCGGCAGGATCATCATGAGCATGGCGCTGAAGAAATAGATGGCGGCCAGCGGCAGGAAATTCTGGGCCGAGGCGATCGCGTCGAGACGGCGAACGCCGACCAGCCCGAACGGATAGCCATGACGTGCGACGGCAAGGCTGAGTGCCATCAACAGGCCGCTGAAGACGGCGATCAGGACGAATGACGTAACGGCCTTGCTCATGACGAACCCATGCAACAGATAAGGAATCTTCCATAGGGTGGTAGCGCACAGCGCCCGCCGCTGCCAAGCCGCGACATACATTCCACAGATGAGGAAAAACCCGGGAAAAGAGTTGGTACGCCCAAGGGGAATCGAACCCCTGTTTGCGCCGTGAGAGGGCGCCGTCCTGACCGCTAGACGATGGGCGCAGCCGAGGTCCGCGATATAGGCTGCCGGATCATAAAAAGCAACAGCCTCAATCCCATTTCCTCAACATACCCGGAAAAAGATGAAGCCCCCGTTTCAGCCGCGTCCGTTGCGGATGGCGGTCGAGGATAGTGTCGAGCGCGGCCCGTGGATGAAGGTCCATGCGGGCGCTTTCATGCGCGCCAGACGCGGCGCGTTCATTTCATCGACACGTGCGTAGTCGAAGGACCGGGCAACCACCGATGACAGGAACGACAATGTCGCTCCCGGCCGGTCGATCACCGCGATGGGAAAGGTCATCATGATGTCGCGCCAGCGTTCCCAGCGATGGAAATCGCGCAGGCTGTCGGCACCCATGATCCATACGAAATCGACGCCGGGGTTTCTGGCCCGCACCAGCGCCAGCGTATCGGCCGTATAGCGCACATGGTGAGCCGCCTCGAAGGCGGTGACCTTGATGCGCGGATTGCGCGTGATCGCTTCGGATCGCGCGATCCGCTCTTCCAGCGATGCAAGCTCGCGCGTGCTCTTCAGCGGATTGCCGGGGGTGACCATCCACCAGAGCTGGTCGAGAGCCAGTCTTCGCAGCGCAATCTCGGCAACCAGCACGTGCCCGGCATGGGGCGGGTTGAAGGAGCCGCCGAACAGCCCGACCTGCATGCCCTTCTCGACATGCGGCATGCGCAGATAGGCGGATTGCACCGATTGGCCGTGCATGGTTCCGCCTCCCCGAAAGCCTGCTTAAAACCGGTGCGCTGCGGTCAAGGCCGCACCTGCCCCGATCCGCGCACCCGATATTTGAACGAGGTCAGCTGCTCGACGCCCACCGGCCCGCGCGCATGCATCTTGCCGGTGGCGATGCCGATCTCGGCACCCATGCCGAACTCGCCGCCATCCGCAAACTGGGTGGACGCATTGTGCAGCAGGATCGCGGAATCGATCTCGTTGAAGAATTTCTCCACCGCCGCCGCATCTTCCGCCACGATCGCCTCGGTATGATGCGAGGAAAAGGTTTCGATGTGCTCGATGGCGCCGGCAACTCCATCCACCAGCTTCACGGAAATGATGGCATCGAGATATTCGGTGCGCCAGTCGTCTTCCGTGGCGGGCGCCGCATCCGCGAACAGGGACAGCACCTCC
The DNA here is from genome assembly GCF_014201615.1 of Aquamicrobium lusatiense. Classification (NCBI taxonomy): domain Bacteria; kingdom Pseudomonadati; phylum Pseudomonadota; class Alphaproteobacteria; order Hyphomicrobiales; family Phyllobacteriaceae; genus Aquamicrobium; species Aquamicrobium lusatiense. The sequence continues at coordinate 78,733 of NZ_JACHEU010000001.1, forward strand.
TCATCGGCGCGGATGGCGCAACCGGCATCGCGCAGCGCCGTCAGCACCGGAACCAGATGCGTGGCAGCCACGGCACGGTCGACAAGCAGCGTTTCCGCAGCGCCACAGATGCCGGTGCGGCGCATCTTGGCGTTGACGGCAATCTTCACCGCCATGTCGAGGTCAGCCGACCTGTCGATGTAGAGATGGCAGATGCCTTCCAGATGCGCGAACACCGGCACGCGGGCTTCGGTCTGTACCCGCTCGACGAGGCTGCGGCCACCGCGCGGAATGATCACGTCCAGATTGCCGCCCAGGCCCTTCAGCATCTCGCCGACGGCAGCGCGGTCGCTGACCGGCACGAGCTGGATGGCGTCCTGCGGCAGGCCCGCGGCCTTGAGCCCTTCGACGAGACAGGCGTGAATGGCGCCGGATGAATTCAGCGAATCCGAGCCGCCGCGCAGAATGACGGCATTGCCGGCCTTGAGGCACAGCGCACCGGCATCCGCCGTCACATTGGGCCGGCTTTCATAGATCACGCCGATGACGCCGAGCGGCGTGCGCACACGCTCGATGTGCAGGCCGTTGGGGCGGTCCCAGCCGGCGATGACATCGCCCACCGGGTCGGGCAGTTCCGCAATCGTCCTGATGCCATCGGCAATGGCGCGGATGCGCTGCGGGTCGAGCTTCAGCCGGTCCAGCATCGCCGGTGAAAGGCCAGCCTCCTCGCCATTGGCCATATCGATGGCGTTGGCGTTCAGAATTTCCGCCTCACCACGCACGATGGCTTCAGCCATGGCGACCAGCGCGGCATGCTTGCGCTCTGGCGAAGCGATGGCCAGTGGCCGGGCCGCGGCCCGCGCCTTGCGGCCGATTTCGGCCATCAACGCCACAGTGTCCTGACGGGAGTTGTCATTCATGTTCAGCATGGTCCCAACTCCGATCAGAGCTAGAGCATTTTGCAGCCGAATAGAAACATTCGGCGTCGCACAAATGCGGCAAAAACAAACGACCAGATCGTTTAATCGATTCCGTGAATCTATGAAACGATCTACATTTCAAATCCGTTGCCATTCACCACGAGGTCGTCCCGGTGGATCATGGCCGAGCGGGCTTCATAACCGAGCACGGCTTCTATCTCCGCCGTCTTCAACCCGGCAATTCTTACGGCATCGGCGGCATCATAGGCAACCAGACCGCGCGCGATCTCGCGGCTGTCGGGGCCCAGGATCGCCACCGTGTCGCCGCGCGAGAAGTTTCCGGCCACCTGCCGCACGCCGGCCGGCAGCAGCGACTTGCCCGAAAGAAGCGCCTTCACCGCGCCGTCATCCACCGTCAGGCGCCCGGCTGGTTCGAGTTGGCCGGCGATCCATGTCTTGTAGCCCTTGACCGGATGGGCGCTCGGCCTGAACAGGGTGGCGCGCTCCCCGCGCTCGATCGCCATCAGCGGCGACTGGCGGGTGCCGGCGGTGATGATCATCGCCGTGCCAGCGCCGGTGGCAATCTTGCCGGCATCGAGCTTGGTGCGCATGCCGCCGCGCGACAGTTCGGACGCCGCCGCTCCCGCCATCGCCTCGATGTCGGGCGTGATGCGCTCAACCACCGGAATGAACTCTGCATTGGGATCAATCGCCGGCGGGGCAGTGTAGAGCCCGTCGATGTCCGACAGCAGCACCAGCAGGTCGGCGCCCATCATGGTGGCGACACGAGCCGCCAGACGATCATTGTCGCCATAGCGGATTTCGGAGGTGGCGACGGTGTCGTTCTCGTTGATGACCGGAACCGCCTTCATCTTGAGCAGCGTCGAGATCGTGGCCCGCGCATTGAGATAGCGCCGCCGCTCCTCGGTGTCGCCCAGCGTCAGCAGGATCTGGCCCGAGGTCAGGTCATGGTGGCCGAGCGCTTCTGCCCAGGCACCTGCCAGCGCGATCTGGCCGACGGCTGCCGCCGCCTGGCTTTCCTCCAGCTTCAGCGCCCTGCGCCCCAGCCCAAGCATGGTGCGGCCGAGCGCGATGGCGCCCGACGAGACGACGAGGATTTCCGCGCCATTTGCCGCCAGCGCGCCGATATCGTCGGCGAGCGATGCCAGCCAGTCACGCTTCAGCCCCTTGTTGCGGTCGACCAGCAGAGCCGAGCCGATCTTCACCGTGATGCGGCGATAGTCCTTCAGCGAAAGAGCACTCATGCGATCAGACTTTCCAGCGGTCTTCATCTTCGCCGGTTTTGGGCGACGCAAGCGCACGCGCCTCCTCGACCACCGCCATGAGGGCCCGCAGCACCGCCTCGACGCCCTCGCGCGTCACGGCCGAGAGCAGAAAAGGGGTCGTCCCACAGGCGCGCTTCAGTGCGGCCAGCTTCTTCTTGCGCTCATCCGCATCGAGCGTGTCGACCTGGCTGAGCGCGACGATCTCCGGTTTTTCAGCGAGGCCGTTGCCATAGGCTTCAAGCTCGCCGCGCACGGTCTTGTAAACCTTGCCGGGATGCTCTTCCTGCGCCGAAACCAGATGAAGAAGCACACGCGTGCGCTCGACATGGCCGAGGAAGCGGTCGCCGATGCCGATGCCTTCATGCGCGCCTTCGATCAGGCCCGGAATATCGGCAATGACGAACTCGCGCGCATCGATACGCGCCACACCGAGCCCCGGATGCAGGGTGGTGAAAGGATAGTCGGCGATCTTCGGCTTCGCCGCCGTCACCGTGGCGAGAAACGTCGATTTTCCTGCGTTGGGAAGCCCCACCAGACCGGCATCGGCAATCAGCTTCAGCCGCAGCCAGATGCTTTTTTCCACACCCGGCAGACCGGGGTTGGCGCGGCGCGGCGCCTGATTGGTGGAAGTCTTGAAATGCTGGTTGCCGAACCCGCCATTGCCGCCCTTGGCCAGCAGGTAGCGCTGGCCGGGTTCGGTCAGGTCGCAGATCAGCGTTTCGTTGTCGTCCTCGAAAATCTGCGTTCCGGCCGGCACCTTCAGCACCACATCGGCACCCTTTGCCCCGGTGAGGTTACGGCCCATGCCGTGAACGCCGGTTTTGGCCTTGAAATGCTGCTGATAGCGATAGTCGATCAGCGTGTTGAGCCCGTTTACGGCCTCGGCCCAGACATCGCCGCCGCGACCGCCGTCGCCACCGTCGGGCCCCCCGAACTCAATGAATTTTTCCCGGCGGAACGACACCGAACCGGCACCGCCATCGCCGGAGCGTATGTGAACCTTGGCCTGATCGAGGAATTTCATCGGACTCCAGCGCTTTCGCTGCTCTTGCGTTTCATGAAAGTGCCCTTCACTAACCTATGGTGTGGCGAAGTGCGAGTGCGCTTATGCCGAAATGAGCATGAGCGGAAAATGTCGGCTGCGGCAGCCGGCGGAGAAGGAAGCAGATGAAGCTGGTCAGCTACAATGTGCAGTTCGGCGTCGGGCGCGACGGCAAGGTCGGGCTGGAGCGCATCGCCGCCAGTGTTGCCGGCGCCGACATCATCGCCCTGCAGGAAGTGACCCGCAACTACCCCACCAATGGCGGCATCGACATGGTCGCGGGGCTGACAGCCCTGCTGCCCGATCATCACCATGTCTATGGCGCGGCCATGGACATCGATTTCGGCGCCCTGATGCCGGAGCCGCCCAGACCGGCGATCCGCTTCCAGTTCGGCAACATGCTTTTGTCGCGCTGGCCGATCGTCTCCTGCCGCAACCTGTTCCTGCCCCGCAGCCGCACCTACGACAAGGCCAATCTCCAGCGCGCAGCGCTTGAGGGGCTGATCGTCACGTCGCTCGGTCCTCTGCGCATCTACAGTACCCATCTCGACCACGTCAGCGCCGAGGAGCGGATTATGCAGATCCGCCACCTGAAGGAACGCCTCTTCGCCTATCCGATGGAGGGCGGCGCCATCACCGGCGCCGGCGAATACGGCTTTCCCGAGCCGCCCTGCCCGGAAGATTTCGTGCTGATGGGCGATTTCAACATGCGCCCCGGCGAGCCCGAATATGCGGAGATGACAGGCACCCCCGACACGCTGTTCGGCCGCCGCATCGTTGCCCATCACCCGGTGGACACCTCGCGCCTTGCCGGTCCCGCTCCGGAGGGAAGCGTGAGCTGGACCGATCTTTCGGGTGCCGGCCAGCATTCGCGGCTCGACTACTGCTTCGTCTCCGCAGGCCTTGCGGGACGGGTAAAGAACTGCTGGATCGACAACGACGCCGACGGCTCCGACCACCAGCCGGTGTGGACGGAGCTCGCATAGAGCCTCAAACCGAAAGGCGTCGCGCTTGCGGATCACGAGCGGGCCCAGGACCTCAGGCTGGACCAGGTGCGGCGGTCGAGCCTGTAGCGCTCGATCGGCACCTTGCCGGCGATGATCGAGTTCAGCATGCCCTGCCCGGCATACTGGAAACCGCACTTGTGGATCACCCGGCGCGAGGCCGGATTGATGACCCGGCAGGACGCATGCAGCGTGTTGATCTCCGTGACCCGGAAAGCAAGGTCGACCAGCGCATGCGCGGCTTCCGTGGCATAGCCCTTGCCCCAGTGCGGCTCGCCGATCCAGTAACCGAGTTCAAGGCCGCGCTCGTTGCGGGTGAGCCCCGCGCAGCCGACCAGCGCGCCATTGTCGGCAAGGGTCAGCGCATAGACGACGCCGCCAAGGCCGGCCAGCTTGCTGGTGGCAACGAAGCTGCGGGCCTCCGCCTCGCCATAAGGATGCGGCATGCGCCCGAGCATCTCGGCGACGCGACGGTTGTTCGCCAGCTCGGCGAGATCCTCGACGTCCTCCTCATGCGGAGCACGCAGAACCAGACGCTCGGTGACCAGCACCGGGCAGTCTATTCTCAGATCGTAGTAGTCTTCGGCGTCTTCCTTCTCGACGACCATGGCCTGATCCCTCCAGGGCAAAGAAAAAGGGGAGATGGCGACCCATCTCCCCTGATCCTTTTCTGGTCTGGCCAGACACCGGTTCCCGAGATGGGCGCCGGTGTTGTGGTGCGGAAACCGGCTACTCCGCGGCTTTCGGCATCGGGTTTACCGACACGTAGGTTCGGCCGTTGGCTTTCTTCGCAAACGACACGGCACCTGCTTCAAGAGCGAAAAGGGTATGATCCTTGCCCATGCCGACATTGACGCCGGGATGCCATTGGGTGCCGCGTTGACGAATAATGATGTTGCCGGGAATCACGGATTCCCCGCCGAACTTCTTCACGCCAAGGCGCTTCGACTCCGAATCGCGACCGTTGCGCGACGAACCGCCAGCTTTCTTGTGTGCCATCTTGGTGCTCCTTTGCGCCGTTTCAGGCGCCTGCAATCTCTATGAACGCGTTGGCGTTCCGTTTCAAGCCTGCAAGGACGGCAAAAACCGCCCTGCCGTTGCTTACTCTGCTGCCGCGTCCTCGGCCTTGGCCTTCTTGGGCGCTGCCTTTTCCTTCTTCGGCGCGTCTTCCTTGGCCTCGGCCTTGGCAGCCGCCTTCTTGGAAGGCTTGGCGCCACCGGTCAGGATCTCGGAGATCCGCACGGTGGTGAGAAGCTGGCGATGGCCGATCTTGCGGCGCGAATTCTGGCGACGGCGCTTCTTGAACGCAATGACGGTGCGGGACTTGCCCTGCGCCACGATCTCGGCGGCGACGATGGCGCCTTCCACGAGCGGCGCGCCGATGACGACATTCTCGCCCTCGCCATGCGCCAGCACCTGGCCGATTTCGACGATATCGCCGACTTCGCCCGAAACCTTCTCGATCTTAAGCACGTCGTTGGCGGCTACGCGATACTGCTTGCCGCCCGTTTTGATGACTGCGAACATTTTTTGCCTTTCGCTGTTCGGTCGGCCTTGTCGATCCGCTTTGGTTCCGGTTGGCCCTGCAGGGCGCTACATGCCGGAGCTTGTGGATCGGCCGTCTTTTTGTCAGTCTGCGGGTTCAATAGACAACAGGCGCGGACCACAGCCCACGCCGATTGCGCGCCGTCCGTAGACGATGATCAGGGCGAAGTCAAGGAAAATGCCCTTGGCCGGCCAGCCGGAACGCTCCGCCGGCCAACACCTTGCGCGCCTTGCCGGGCGAACCACAAGAGCCTTACGCCATCCCCTTCACTCATCCCGCCCACGGCTTGTACGCCGTCCGGCATGAAAAACGAAAACCTTTCCGAAGACGCCTTATTGGCCCTTGTATCGGAACGCGACTGCCGTTATCTAGTGCGCCGCTGGCAACGGCCGACCACACTTGCGGAGAAGTGGCAGAGTGGTTGAATGCACCGCACTCGAAATGCGGCATGGGTGCAAGCCCATCGGGGGTTCGAATCCCTCCTTCTCCGCCACTTCGGTCCGCTTCTGGGCACGCCAATCGCCGCCGGTGGCCGCACGTTCTCCGTAAAAAGCGTTCTCAGCAGTTCCGTCTTCGATCCCATGATGCGAACGGCATCGTCAGCGACCTCAACTCGTTGCGCCAGCGCCCGCAGGTGATCCCGCCGATAGCCGCCCTCACGGTTGCGGATAAGATCGCGGGCAACTTTCGAAAAGCGACGTATCATCTCGGGGCTGATGGCAGAGTGACCGGGACTATCGAGCATCGCTTGTGCGCGGTCGGCATCCACACGAGCCTGGTCGCGGATAACCTTGAGACCAACGATCCGCTCCTTCAGCGCCGGATCTTCCAGATCGGCTACACCTGCCTCGATAGCATCGTATAGCCTCTTCAGTCGCAGTTCCGATTCTGTAGCCCGTCGTTCCAGCTCATCAATGTGTTGTTTTCGCCGCTCAGCCTGTTCAGAGCGGCGGCCGAGAACACTGCCAAGGAGGTCCTCAAGCCGTTCTGGATCAAGCAGCCGATCTTCGATGTGGTTGACGACCATGGTGTCGAGCTTGTCCATCGGGATCGCTCGCCCCTTACAACCCGTTTCGCCCTGCCGGGCCTTTATGGAGCAGGCATAGTAGCGGTAGCGGCCGCTTTTTCCGGTGCGGATGGTCATGGCTCCCCCGCAATTGCCGCAATAGCAGATGCCGGTCAGCAAGGTCGGCCCGATGACCACGCGAGCTGGCAGATCGGTCTTGGGGTTGCGCGCCTGTAGCAGCGCCTGAACCTGATCGAACGTTTCGCGCTCGATGATCGCCGGAACAGACACGATGACGATCTCCCCCGGTGAGCGCGCATCGGTATGCTTGCTGCGCTTTCCCCACTCGTGTTCACCGACATAGGTGCGGCGCGTCAGAACGCGGTGAACCTGACCGATGCCCCAACGGCCCCCATCACGGGTGAAGATACCCTTGGCGTTAAGATATTTGACGATGGCCTTCACGCCCATCTGGCCACTATCGCCAACGCCTTCCAGCGCGAGCCGGTAGATCAAGCGGATCGTGTCGGCATGCAACGGGTCGATCTCCAGCTTTTTCTTGGTCTTGGCGCCGCGCTGCTCGGCATCCACGACCCGATAGCCGATCGGCGGAAGCGAACCGTTCCAGAAGCCCTGACGGGCATTTTCCTTCAAGGCGCGGGTGACGTGCTTGGCGTTTTCCTTGGATTGATATTCATCGAACAGCGCCATGATCTGCCGCATCATGACGTGCATGGGATCATCGCCCATTTCCTGAGTGATGGAGACCAGCTTGATGCCATTCTTGGCGAGTTTCCTGACGTAAAACTCCAGCTCGAAGTGATCGCGGAAGAACCGGCTGAACGAATGGACCACGACTACGTCAAAGGGCGCAGGCTTGGACGTGCTCGCTTCGATCATGCGCTGGAACTCAGGCCGCCGATCATTGGTCGCCGAGGCGCCGGGCTCAACGAAGGTCTCGACGAGCTGAAAGCCGCGCGCCTCACACCAGGCTTCGCCCTGCCGCTTTTGGTCGGGAATGGAAACATCGTGTTCGGCCTGCCGCGTGGTCGAGACGCGCAGATAGAGAGCGGCCCGCACGGCAATGGTTGGCGATTTAGCATTCATTTGCGGGTTCCTTTCTTGCGGCGTTTGACCAATGGCAGGACCAGCTCTACCCGGTCATGGATGAGCCTGGGCACCAGCCTGAGCCCCTTGCCTTTCTCCATCCGGACAAGGCCACAGGCCGCCATGGTTTTGAGTGTTCGGGACAGGTTGGATTTCGCGCGCCCCGTGATCTGTGCCAGTTCCTCCAGCGAATCCGGCTCCTGTTCACGAATTAGGCGGAGCAACTCGCAATTGGCTGGTGAGAGGAGCTTCGCGAATGACATGGTCGAAGCAAACCACACTGTTGGCTCGCCGGGCGTGGGCCTTTCCTCGCCCTTGGCGATCCGCATGGTTCTCGCTCTCATTTCCTCTGGGTCGGCAATACCGACCTTCAATGTTGACATGGCATCGCCCGATGATCCGGTTAAGGCTTTTCGTTATCATAATACGATAACCTTCTTAAGTCATCGGGCAGATCGATCGGGCCGAACATCTCGTCGAACACATCGCCGAACCAACGCTCGAAGACCTTAATCTCGGCCTCGGTGATCGGCACGTCCTCCGGCCAGTCGTCGATGACGGGGAGCCTTTCGACAGCGAAAACATGGGACGGACTGCCGCGAGGCGGGCTGATGCGCGGCGTGGGATCGTCTTCATAGTCGTAGAGATCGTCGGGGAGAGTTCCATGGGCTGGCTGTCTTAGGCTGCCTCTTTGGACGCGGCGGTGCTCTGCGCACATGGTATCCTCCTGATTCTGGATGCTTCCGAAGAGCTCAAGTCTCGGAACCAGGCGAACCATGGAGGGGAGACGGCGGCCTGTAGCGTGCCGCATGTAGAAGGATGCGCGAACGGCACCCCTCTGTTACGCTATGCGTTAGAAAAAATGGCGTTCATCAACGTTCGCGAACAAGGGGAAGCGGTATTCTAGCGGCAGCGCGGCTTCGGTTCTTTAACGGGCGATCCGTTCGGCACGATTCTGACGGAGCAGTCGATTGGATGCCTTGGCTTGACGAAGCCTACAAGCCGTAGCGGCAGGACATTCTATCATGGGCAGGATGGTTTTAGCAGGATCAGCTCGTGGCCAAGCGCGCACCCGCCGCTGACTTTATCTTTGGTCGACTCAAGCCGCCTTATCGATAGCCGTGGGAGCAGGACGGCTACGCTTTTTAGCGTAAAGCTCGCTGTCGGCGCGGGAGATCATTTCCCGGAACGTAAGCTTCGGATGGCATTTCTGCATCCCAACGGAGAATGAAAGCGGATAGTCCAGCCCTGTTTTACGGAGGAATTCGTTTCGGGCGGCGGATCCGACCTGTGTCACCAGTTGATTGACAGTGTTTGCGTCAGCCTTTGGCAGATAGGCGCAAAACTCGTCACCACCGATCCGCGCGATGAGGCACTCATCACCTAGCACCAGTTCCAATGCCTGCGCGAACGAGATGATAGCGTCATCTCCTACAAGATGCCCATGTTCGTCGTTTATCGCTTTCAGGTAGTCCATGTCGGCAATGATGAACTTGCCGCCCGCGCGATGGGCCATTGCAAGATTGAATTGTCTCTCGAAACTGCGTCTGTTGAGAAGGCCCGTCAACGGGTCGGTGCTGGCGCATTTTGCAAGTTCTCTCGCTTCTTTCAGCAGGTTGCGGTAGGCTTTCTCAAGTTTCTCGATTTTGGCAAAGAGCATGATAGCAATCGGAAACGCGATGATGAACGGCAAGATGAGCCGTACCATGATCGTGATCGTGTCCGACTGGACACCCAGGTAGAAACGGATCCCCGTAGAGACGGATATCGAAATCGCGGCACATATGATGGTCACGATGGCGGACTTCTTCAGAACACCTCTCGATGGGAAAGCCACCATCATTCTCCTAAATGAGTTAGAACCTGCCGCTTGTTACAATATTTTGGTGTCGGGGCAGCTAATCGTATATCTACAACTTGAGCGAAAGGCTGGGCAACGACGGGCGGGAGTATCCCGCAATCTGGCGATAGCGACAGCCACATGGGTTCGCGCCTCCAGCCAGTCGCTTGCCTGCCCGACGGAAAATGCAGAACTCCTCCGCCAGATCAGCTTGCGTCCAGCGGAGGATGGCGTTCAATGGCTCAGGCCCGCGGCCATCATGCCCGCACCTCCTGCCGCTGGAACACGACATAGGCGAGCGTGAACAGGACCAGCATCGCGGCGATCAGGCCGGAGATCTGCGGCCAGACGATCAGCAAGCTCTGCATGGTCGGCAGCGGTGCGCCGATCACCGCGCCCTGCATCTGGTGCATGAACAGCGGCCCGACGGAGCGCGCGGCAGGGTCCAGTAACAGCCCCGTGACCTCGCCATAGAGCGTCTGCGGCGAGATGCGGGCGATCGCCTGCTGCCACTCGAAGCGGTTGAGCACGCTCATCGGATCGAACGGGTCGATCGGCGCGACGATCCCCGCGACCAGCGGCGCGATCATGCCCCAGAACACGGTGAGCACCAGCCAGACGGAGAGCGCGGCCAATGCCGAGGTGGCGGGCGAGCGGATTACGGTCGAGAATGCGATTGCGAGCGCGAGCCAGACGCCGGCATAGGCGAGCGTCGCGGCAAGCCAGAACACGCCGCGCACGATATCCGCGCCGGAAGGCGGCAGGCCGAGGAAGAGCATGCCAAGCCCGACCATCATCAGCCACAGTGTCAGGAGGGCGATGGCGATGACCAGCAGGCCGCCGAGGAATTTTCCGAACAGCACGGCGTCGCGATAGATCGGCTGGGCAAGCAGCCGGCTCATGGTGCGCCGGTTGAACTCGCCGTTGATGGCATCAAATCCGAGCGCGATAGCCACCAGCGGCAGCAGGAAGCCGAGAAATGCAGCGAAAGACGGCAACGGCTCGCGCGCCACCGTGAACAGCTTGAGGAACAGATAGGCGTCTTGCGCCGTCGTGTCGCGGATGCGGTCGATGGCGCCGTAGACCGCTCCGATGGCCGTGAGCAGAACCAGCAGCATGATGAGATGCATTCGGGCGCTCGTCATGTGGTCGGCCGCTTCCTTGAGCGCCACCGTGCCCACACCCCTGAACGGAGATCCTTCACGCTGCATTGGCAACCTCCCTGAAGTAACGGTTGTAGGCTTCGTCGAGGCGGGCGCGGCGCAGGTCGAGGTTCTTCAGCCTGCCGCCGGCCTCGACCACGAGTTTTGCGAGATCGGACCGCACATCGCGCGTCGCCTCGACCTGCCAGAGGCCGTGGGAGGCGGATGCAACCGATGTCACGCCGTCGGTCTTGCTCGCGAGTTGGCCGAGGTCGATCCCATCCGCCTCAACATCGATGACGAAGGAACCGCGCCCGATCCTCGCGGCCAGTTCCTCGATCGTGCCGAAGAAGCCGATGCGGCCCTTATTGAACAGCGCCACGCGGCTGCAGATCGACTGCACCACGTCGAGCATGTGCGAGGACAGCAGAATAGTCATGCCGCCGCGCGACAGATCGAGAATGAGGTCGAGCAGCTCCTGCGTCGATTGCGGATCGAGGCCCGAGGTCGGCTCGTCGAGGATCGCTATCCTGCAGTCGCGCATCAGCAGTTCGGCAATGCCGAGGCGTTGGCGCATGCCCCGCGAATAGGTGGCGACCGGACGGTCGGCGGGGGCGCTGAGCCGCACCTTCTCGAGTGCTGCCGCGATGCGCTCCTTCGCCAGTTCGCGCGACATGCCAGCGAGCTTCGCCGTATAGGCGAGGTTCTCCCTGCCGGTCATCGTGTCGTAGAAGCCGACCGAGTCCGGCAGGTAGCCGACCTCGCGCTTGACCTCCAGCGGCCGGCGCAGCGGGTCCTTGCCCAGGATACTGACGCTTCCCTCGCTCGCTTCCGTGAGGCCGAGCAGCATCAGGATCGTCGTGGTCTTGCCCGCGCCGTTGGGACCGAGCAGGCCGATCACCTCACCCTGGTTGACGGAGAGGTCGACGCCGGCCACGGCCACCGCGTCGCCATAGCGCTTGGCGAGGCCCTTCGCTTCGAGAACGACCGTGCTCATCGCCGCCCGTACCTCATTACTGCGCCGCCCAGCACCAGCGCGGCGACGGCGATCACGCCAAGCCCTGCAGCGCCCCACATCGTCGAGGTCCTGACCGTGACGCGGAACTGCACGCTTTCGGAGACGGTGTCGTTGGAGGCCCGCACCGACACCATGTAATCGCCGGCGATCGCCTGTTCGGATGGGGTGATTTTTACATTGACCTCGCCGGTGGAGTTCGGCGCGATCTGGGCAACGTCCCGCGGCTCGAACGCGACCGTCCAGCCGGAGGGCGGCGTGGCGGAAAGCTCCAGATCGGTCGCGGGAGCAGTTCCGGTGTTGACGAGGGTGAAGGTGAAGCTCGACTCTCTGCCGGCCACCGCCTCGCCAGACAGGCGCTCCTGCGGGCCGACGATGGCGACTTGCGGTTCGCCCGTTACGTCGAGGCTGAGCTGCGTGGTTCCGGAAAGCCCTTCGCCGGAAACCTCGAACCCGGCTTCATAGCGCCCGGCTGCGACCCCACGCGATGGGATCACCTCCATCGTGACCGTCTCGATCGCGCCGGCGGCGATGGGCAGGCCGGTGATCTCTTCCGAGCCATAACCCTTCTTGAAGCGTGTCTGGAAGCCGGCCGGCACGCTGGCTGTCAGATTGAACAGCCCGTCTTCCGCGCCTTCGTTCTTCACCTTGATCTTGAAGGAGAAGGTCGAGCGCGCGGTGCCGCGTAACGCAGGCAATTCCGGCTCAAGCGAAAGGCCGGAGGCGGCCTCCTCGGTTTCCGACAGGCGCACCACAAGCGGCAGGGTCACCGTCTCTGCTGCGGTGCGGGCGCGGACCTCGATGGCGTGTTCGCCGTCGGTGAAAGCGTCTTCCGGAGGGGTGAGTTCGAGCGTCAGCCGCTCGGTCGAATCCGGCGAGACGATCGCTGCCGTCACCTCGCGGCCGCCGCCCTTCAGCGACCACTCCCAGCCCTCGGGCACGCCGGACACTTCAATCGTGGCACGCTGGGGCGGCAGCTTTTCATTGCGCAGCGACAGCGAAACCGACTGCGTTTCGCCCGGCTTGATGGTCATCTCTGGCCAGGACGTCGTCAGCCAGAAGCCGCTGAGTTCGGCGGATTGCTGCGCGTCAGGGGTTTCCTGTGCGCCAAGCGGCAGCGGCGCCATCAACGTTGCGCCGAGCGCGGCTGCCATCAATGTTGTGGTGAATGTCCTCATCATGTTCTCCCGTATTCACAACGAACAGTCAGCAAAGCGGAAGGCACGCCCTAACGAACGACGAGCAGGAGCCGCGCCCCTCCGCGGAAGAGATCGAGCGCGATGGTGCCGCGTGTTTCGCCGAGCAGCCGCGTCAGTTCGGCCACGGTCCCGACCGGTCGGCGGTTGACGGCGACGATGACGTCGCCGGTGCGCAGACCGGCCTGTGCGGCGGGACTGCCCGGAGCCACGTTGGCGACCAGCACGTTGCCGGATGCATCCTGGAATTCAGCGCCGGCCAGACGGTCGGGTATGGCGCTCGTGGAGGCGCGAGAGGGACCCGATTCTCCATTCACCGTCATGGCGACGGTCTGCCGGACGCCATCACGCAGATAGACGATCTCCACCCGCGAGCCCGCGGGCGACAGGCCGATGCGGTTGCGCAGATCGGCCGAACCAGAGATTTCGCGTCCGTCGACGGCGACGATGATGTCGCCCGCCTGAATGCCTGCCTGCTCGGCGGGCGAGCCGTCCTCGACGCTGGCGACGACCGCGCCAAAGCTGGCATCGATGCCAAGAGCCTCGGCAAGGTCGGGCGTGAGGTCCTGGATCGAGACGCCGATGCGTCCGCGCCGGACCTCGCCATGCTCGATTAGCTGCGTCATCACCGCCGACGCCATGTCGATGGGGACGGCAAAGCCGATGCCGACATTGCCGCCGGCCGGTGCGATGATCGCGGTGTTGATGCCGACAAGCTGGCCATCCGCCGTCACCAGCGCGCCGCCCGAATTGCCGGGATTGATCGAGGCGTCGGTCTGGATGAAGTCTTCATAGCCTTCGACGTTCAGCCCACTACGGCTCAGCGCGCTGACGATGCCGGAGGTAACGGTCTGGCCGAGCCCGAACGGATTGCCGATGGCGACCACGCTGTCGCCGACGCGCAGACGCGACGGATCGCCCAGCCGCAGGGCGGTCAGGTTTGACGCATCGACCCTGAGCAAAGCGATGTCGGTCGCCTTGTCGCTGCCGACCAGTTCGGCAGTGAAGCGGCGGCGATCCTTCAGCGTCACCGCGATCTCGCTCGCGCCGTCGACGACATGGTGGTTGGTGAGAATGTAACCCTTGTCCGCGTCGACGATGACGCCGGATCCGGCGCTCATGCGGGGCCTTTGCTGCGGCATCTGCGGCAGGTCGAAGAAGCGCCGGAAATAGGGGTCGTTGAAGAGCGGGTTGGTTTCGGCAGGCGCGCGCGATGTGACGGCGATGTTGACGACCGCCGGCGTGATCTCCTCCAGCACGTCAGGCAACGAACGCTCGACATGCCCGCCGGATGCCACATCCTGTGCGGCAGCGGGCTGCACGGCGCCACCGGAAAATGACAATGTAAGGCACGTGACAAGGATGGCGGCAATCTGCGGGGCGCGAGGCAGGCCGATGAACATTGTCGATCTCCCGATATGGTTCCTTCGTGTTGGATGCGGCGATGCCGTCGCGCCGGAAGAGATCTTCCGGCGCCGTCCTTCGCGCATCTGGTTCGAGTGGAAATGAACCCCGCCCGGAGGCGAGGTTCCTGGATCATTGCGGCCGGCCGACTCGCGAGAGGGCCGACACCTGCCCCGCCGCATGGAACATCAGCGCGGAGGCCGCCGTGCGCCGATCCCATCCAGCCATCACGAGCCTGTCGAGCAGGGTTTCGATCAGCGGGGCCAATGCCGTCCGCGCCTCCGCATCGTGCGACAGGAACTCGGACGGCGGATGATGCGGTACAGGTACATGGTCAAAGTCTGGCATGAGCCTCATGTCAGTCTCCGATCTATGCTTTGCTCCTGACCGCTCCCGATACGGGAGCGGTCACTTTCAGCGCGAGATGGTCAGAAGTCCATGCCGCCGGCGGGCATCGCCGGGGCTGCTTCCTTCTTCGGCTTCTCTGCGATCATCGCCTCGGTGGTGACCAGCAGGCCGGCGACGGACGCCGCGTCCTGCAAGGCAGTACGCACCACCTTGGCCGGGTCTATGACCCCCTGTGCGAAGAGATCGCCATACTCGTCGGTCTGGGCGTTCCACCCGTAAGCAAAATCGGGCTTCTCCCGCAGCTTGCCGACGATGATCGAACCTTCCGCGCCGGCATTCTCGGCGATCTGGCGAACCGGCGCCTCGATGGCGCGGCGCACGATCTCGACTCCGTGCTTCTGGTCGGTGTTGTCCACCTGAACGTTGTCCAGCGCCTTCTGCACACGCAGCAGCGCCACGCCGCCACCGGGCAGAATGCCTTCCTCGACCGCCGCGCGGGTCGCGTGCAGAGCGTCGTCGACGCGGTCCTTCTTCTCCTTGACCTCGACCTCGGTCGCACCGCCGACGCGGATCACCGCGACGCCGCCGGCGAGCTTAGCAAGGCGCTCCTGAAGCTTCTCGCGGTCGTAATCGGAGGTCGTCTCCTCGATCTGCGCCTTGATCTGCTTCACGCGGCCTTCGATCTCGGCTTTTGAACCAGCGCCATCGACGATGGTGGTGTTCTCCTTTTCGATGACGACCTTCTTGGCGCGGCCGAGCATCTCCAGCGTGACATTCTCCAGCTTGATGCCGAGATCCTCGCTGATGGCGGTGCCGCCGGTGAGGATGGCGATGTCCTCCAGCATGGCCTTGCGGCGATCGCCGAAGCCCGGCGCCTTGACGGCGGCGACCTTCAAGCCACCGCGCAGACGGTTGACGACGAGCGTGGCCAGCGCCTCGCCCTCGACATCCTCGGCGATGATGACCAGCGGCTTGCCGGACTGGACGACCGCTTCAAGCACGGGAAGCATCGCCTGAAGGTTGGACAGCTTCTTCTCGTGAATCAGGACATAGGGATCCTCGAACTCGACCCGCATCTTGTCCTGGTTGGTGATGAAGTAGGGGGAGAGGTAGCCACGGTCGAACTGCATGCCCTCGACCACTTCGAGTTCGGTCTCGGCCGTCTTGGCCTCCTCGACAGTGATCACGCCCTCATTGCCGACCTTCTGCATGGCTTCGGCGAGGAAGCGGCCGATCTCAGAATCGCCATTGGCCGAGATCGTGCCGACCTGTGCGATCTCGTCGTTCCTGGAGATCTTGCGCGCATTGGCCTTGAGTTCGGCGACAACCGCATCCACCGCCTTGTCGATGCCGCGCTTCAAATCCATCGGGTTCATGCCGGAGGCGACGGCCTTCGCGCCTTCCTTGACGATCGCCTGCGCCAGAACGGTCGCGGTGGTTGTGCCGTCGCCGGCGAGGTCGTTGGTCTTACTCGCCACCTCGCGCACCATCTGGGCGCCCATGTTCTCGAACTTGTCCTCAAGCTCGATCTCCTTCGCGACCGAGACGCCATCCTTGGTGATGCGCGGGGCGCCGAACGACTTGTCGATGACGACGTTGCGGCCCTTCGGCCCGAGCGTCACCTTCACCGCATTGGCGAGAATATCGACGCCGCGCAGCATCTTCTCGCGTGCTTCGGTGTTGAACTTGACTTCCTTGGCAGCCATTGGATCACTCCTTCAATAGGCAGCTTTCGTTGACTGGTTGCTGGGACTGGTTGATGGTCGAAGAATCCGTCAGGCGGCCTTCTTCAGCGTGGTGGGCTGCTCGATCACGCCCATCACGTCGCTTTCCTTCATGATGAGCAGGTCTTCGCCGTCGAGCCTGATCTCGGTGCCGGACCACTTGCCGAACAGAATGCGGTCGCCGACCTTCACGTCGAGCTCGACCAGCTTGCCGCTTTCGTCGCGGGCACCGGGGCCGACCGCGATCACTTCGCCTTCGCTCGGCTTTTCCCTGGCGGTATCGGGAATGATGATGCCGCCTGCGGTTTTCTCGTCGGCTTCGATGCGGCGAACCAGGATACGGTCATGCAATGGACGGAACGTCATATCGTTCTCCTCAAGGACAAACAGATTTTGAGAGGTCCCTCCGCTCCGGCCCGGTGAGAACCGGAGCGGGGCCGCGCAACCCTTGTCGGCGTCACGCGCGTATCGATCTGGTTTTGGCGATTTTCGATTTCAAGAGGGGAATGCAAAATTTTTGGCACTCGCAGCCATTCACTGCTAGTGCGATGTAATCGCAGCCGAAATTGACACCATCGAGCATCCGGGCACTTGAAAAATTCGCTCGATTGGCCGAACTTCCTTCTGTGCCGTGCCGGGAGGTGCGGTCCGGAGTCCTGATCGAAACGGAGTTTTTGGAACGGCTGAAAACGGAAGGAGGACAGCGATGCGCCGAGCCGATTTTTCGACGATCATTCCCTCTCTCGCGCCACGAGCCGAAGACATTGCGCTCGACCGGCTCCTGTCGCCGGCGCGCCACTACAGGCATCCCGAGGATGTGCTGCGCGACGACACGCTCGAACGCAGCGAAAAGCGCGCCATTCTCTCGTCATGGGCATCCGACGCATGCGCGGTCGAATCGATGCCCGCACTGCGCCAGCCGCCGGGCGCAGAAAGCCCCATCCCATTCGATGTCATCATGGATGCGCTGCGGCGACTTGATCGCGACGACATCGGGGCGGACGATGCCGTATGCGGATCCGCAGACCATCACCATCGTCTTCACGCATGAAACGACAAAGGAGAGACATATGCCAGCGATCGTCAGTCGTGAATTCCGGATGCAGATGGAAGGCTACGGCCTGACCACAGCCGAAATCCACTATCACCTGCCGGATCACCCGAGCCTGTTGCAGGTCTATGTCTGGCAGGATTACGACCTCGCCCCGAAATTTCCCGAACTGCGCGGCTTTCTGGACTACTGGACCGAGACGCTGGAGGGCGCGCTGCACTCCGTGCGCGTCGCCCACCACCGTCTGATCCAGCCATCAGAATGGAAAGCCGTCGACGGGATCATATCCGTTCACTGAAGCCCGGCGGGAATTCCCTGATAGCTACCGAGAGTACCCCGAACTCGCGTGCGTCGTGCTCCCTGAACGAGGCCCGCTCGCATTGCAGCCTTCATGAAGCTCCGGCGCGCCTCCTTCGCAGAGCGCCATCCATCGAGTGCGTCCCGACAGGCAGCAATGGCATTCCGCCAACGACGTCCACGTGCCCAGTCCGGCCATTCGCGCTCAAGGCATTCCAGTGCTTCAAAACCTGTCGCCACCTTTCGGAGGCCAGTTTTTGGCATGCGCAGAATTACGGGTTCTTGGAACACGACATCAGACATCACTTCCTCCTTGTTTTCTGATCGTCTTTTAAGAGCAAGTAACTGATCGTTCTGTACGATCTCTTGTGATCTGGGCATACCGACGGGCCTCTTCAACCCTCCATCCGTATCTCAGTCAACGCCGTCATCATCAGGTTCAAGCAGATCGATGAGTTGGCTGACGCGTGTGTCCGGGAGCGGTCGCCCTTCGCCCATCAGCGCCTCGTCATTGTTAAGCCAGTTCCACGCTTCTCGCAGTTCATCAACACTCGCCCCGGTTGCGATAAGCCCCGCCGCCAGATCGTCGTCTATGGAGCCGAGCACTGAAACGATGTCGTCATAGGTCATGGCAGGCCTCCATTCATATTACCAACCAACTCATCACATGGTGTAGTTGTTCTCAAATTCCAACAGCCTGAAATAGCTGTAGAAATTTTCTGCCGTCACCCTCTTGAAACTCAGAGATGACGAAACCAGATCGATTGTGCGCCGCTGCCACTACGGGGCGGCGCCGGTTAAAAAAGCCGGACAATCTTGTACCCATGTTGCTTCAAGGAGGATGTGGCTATGAGAACCACTTTCGATTTTTCTCCCCTGTTCCGGTCGAGCATCGGCTTCGACCGTCTGGTCAATGCGCTGGAGGCAGCCAGCCGCGTCGAGAGCATCGACAATTGGCCTCCCTATGACATCGCAAAGACTGACGAAGACGACTACCGCATCACCATGGCGGTGGCCGGCTTCAGCGAAGACGAGCTTTCCATCACGCAGGAGCAGAACATGCTTCTCGTGGCGGGTAGCAAAGCCACCGACGAGAATGCGCAGTATCTGCATCGCGGCATTGCCGGACGCTCGTTCCAGCGTCGCTTCCAGCTCGCCGACCACGTGCGAGTTGAAGGCGCGACTCTCGTCAACGGCCTCCTGACAATCGATCTTCGGCGTGAGATCCCGGAGGAGATGAAGCCTCGTCGGATTGCGATCTCGTCGCAGGAGAAGACGATGCAGATTGAAGCCCCTTCGCAGACCAACGAGCAGATCGCAGCCTGACGCTTTTGTCAGTTTACGTATCGCCAGCGCCGGGCCACGCGTCCGGCGCCATCAGCGAAGCTGTGTCCAATTGTTCAGAACAGAAGGAGAGTAACCATGAACGTACGTGACCTGATCCCCTGGGGCCGTGACACGAGCAGCAATCAGGCTCCCGCTGTCTATCGTGAAGAGGACCGCAATCCGTTCCTGTCGCTGCACCGGGAAGTCAATCGCCTGTTCGATGATGTCTTTCGCTCGTTTGATCGAAACCTGCCAGCTTTTGACTCTCTGGCTTCCTTCGGACGGGGGTGGCCAAGCGTCGAAATCTCCGAGACTGAAAAGGAGATCCGCATAACCGCAGAAGTGCCAGGTCTGGAGGAAAAGGACATCGAACTGGTTCTGGATGACGGTGTGCTGACGCTAAGAGGCGAAAAGCGATCTGAGACCGAGGACAAGGACAAGCAGTTCTCGGAACGCTTCTACGGCCGTTTCGAGCGCCGTATCCCGGTTGGAAGGGAAATCGTCGAGGACAAGATCGACGCCAGGTTCAAGAATGGCGTGCTCAACCTCATCCTTCCCAAGACCGAAAAGGCACAGTCGCAGGTAAAACGCATAGCGATCAAGAGCTGACGACGGTTTCTACGCCGGCGGGTTCGTTGCGCCCGTCGGCGCCGACCTTCACCGATCACGGAGGAAGAACCATGAACATTGCTGCAAGAAGGACATCAATGGCAGATGGTCCTGTCGACCGGGCCGTGCCGGGAGCCAACGACAATCGTCGCACGATGCTGTCAATAGGACGCTCCTTATTCCCCAGCGATGCCGTGGCCAGGATCTACCGCCCATCTCGCTCGGCGACTACCAGTGCTCCGTCGCGCGATCAATGGAAGCTCGTGTTCGAGGCGCGCAGCCCGTCTTTTATCGAACCGCTCATGGGCTACACCGGCAGCCGGGACACACTGAAGCAGGTCGAGCTTAAGTTCCCGACGCTGGCGTCTGCGATCCGTTACGCGCAGCGGCAGGGTCTTTGCTATGTCGTGGACGTACCAAAGGATAAGGCTAGGATTACCATGGATAAGTCTGGAGAAAAGCGAAACACATTCTCCGATGCGACGCTCGGCAAGCTTGGCCTCGCCGGGCTTTCGGACAAGTACCGTCGGGCCATGTCGAATGACGCCAATCGCAATGATGGGGATGGCGGCTGGGCTTCGCCGATGGATGTCGTGACTGACAACCGGCTCCCCCTTGATGCGAGGCGGTCGATCCTGATGAACTGGGCCTGGACCGAATTCCTGATCGATCAGGCCACCAACGAGGGCATGCCTGAGAACGGCCGCCCCTCGCGCCTTGATGAGGTTGAGCAGGCGCTGCTCGCTCTCGAAAGAGGCGTGGATGCCCAGACGGATGGTCCGGGGCATCTCGAAGCAGCATGAGGTGATTCCATGGATCCATTTGTCACGATCGATGCACAAAAGGTTCTGCCTAACAGGTTCGGGCTGGCTCTCGCAGGGGCCATGCGTTGTAGAGCGCTGAGGCGGGGCGATGAGCCTCGACTGGCGCTGGAAGGAATGACAACGCAGGATCTTGCGCTGCATGAGATTGCTGCGGGTGCTTTCACCGATGCGGAGCTTGCTCCGTTCCGTATCGGACAGCAGCCTGTGGGGCGTCTGCGCGCCCCACATCAGCAGTTGGGTGCCGGCTTCCCATCTCGTGACACCGGCACCTGCGTTCCGCCCGACAGGCGGACCGCTCATTGACGACGCATCAAACCGGAAAGGAGGAAAACGATGCTGAAGACATTCGAAAACCGCTCTGCCTTTGATGTTGTGAATATTGCCGCCGGCCTCGGACTGGCCATAACGCCATGGATTCTGGGTTATGCGGCTCTAACGACTGCGGCCTGGAACGCATGGCTTGTAGGAGCGGCGATCGCCGTTGTTGCATGCATTGCGCTGTTCGCGTTCAGCGAATGGCAACAGTGGGTTAACACGGCATTAGGCGTCTGGTCGGTCGCGGCGCCATGGGTGTTGCCATTCTCGACCAACAGCAGCGCGACGATCTCCCATGTCGTCGTCGGCCTGATCGTGGCTGCTGCTGCGGGCTACAGCCTTTGGAAAGGCTCCGACAAACCGTTCTCAACGGCCTGACCGAGGGGCCCGCTCTGCCGGGCCCTTTCACGTTGATCTGCCTCAAACGAGGACAGGGTGGTCTGGCTAAAGTGATGTCGGTAGGGGCGGCGTGCCCCACGCAGATGCATGGCGATAGAGAATGGACAAGAAGACGCAGTTCAATATCTGGTACTGGATCGCGGCCTTTCTCGGCCTGATGGTCTTCCAGTACCTCTTCGCGGCGGCGACGCAAGTCGCGCAAATTCCCTACAGCGAGTTCCAGACCTATCTTACGCAGGGGCGCATCGCCGAGGTCGCCGTCTCCGACCGCTTCATCCAGGGTCGCTTCACCGAACCGGTGGACGGCCGGCCGATGTTCATCACCACCCGCGTCGAGCCCGATCTGGCGCGCGATCTCCAGCAGCACGACGTCGTCGTCACCGGCCAGGTCGAGAGCACCTTCCTGCGCGACCTCCTGTCGTGGGTCGTTCCCGTCGCGCTGTTCGTCGGGTTGTGGATGTTCATCTTGAGGCGAATGGGCGGCGGCATGGGCGGCGGCCTGATGCAGATCGGCAAGTCCAAGGCCAAGGTCTATGTGCAGACGGACACCGGCGTGACCTTCGCCGACGTCGCCGGCGTCGACGAGGCCAAGGCCGAGTTGCAGGAGATCGTCGATTTCCTGAAGGACCCGGAGGAGTACGGCCGGCTCGGCGGGCGAATGCCCAAGGGCGTGCTTCTAGTCGGCCCGCCCGGCACCGGCAAGACGCTGCTCGCGAGAGCGGTGGCCGGCGAGGCGGGCGTGCCCTTCTTCTCCATCTCCGGCTCCGAATTCGTCGAGATGTTCGTCGGCGTCGGCGCCGCGCGCGTTCGCGACCTGTTCGAGCAGGCGCGCGCCAAGGCGCCGGCCATCATCTTCATCGACGAGCTCGACGCGCTCGGCCGCGCCCGCGGCATCGGTCCGATGGCCGGCGGCCACGACGAGAAGGAGCAGACGCTCAACCAGCTTCTGGTCGAGCTCGACGGCTTCGACCCGTCGAGCGGGCTGGTGCTGCTCGCCGCCACCAACCGGCCGGAGATCCTCGACCCGGCGCTGCTGCGCGCCGGGCGCTTCGACCGGCAGGTCCTGGTCGACCGGCCGGACAAGCAGGGCCGCATCGCCATCCTGCATGTCCACATGAAGAAGGCAAAGCTCGCGCCGGACGTGTCGCCGGAGCAGATCGCGGCGCTGACGCCCGGCTTCACCGGCGCGGACCTCGCCAACCTCGTCAACGAGGCGACTCTGCTCGCCACCCGCCGCAAGGCCGACGCGGTGACGATGGAGGATTTCAACAACGCCATCGAGCGCATCATCGCCGGGCTGGAGAAGCGCAACCGCCTGCTCAACCCCAGGGAGCGCGAGATCGTCGCCTATCACGAGATGGGCCATGCGCTCGTCGCCATGGCGCTGCCGGGCGTCGATCCCGTGCACAAGGTGTCGATCATCCCGCGCGGCATCGGCGCGCTCGGCTACACCATCCAGCGTCCGACCGAGGACCGCTTCCTGATGACGCGCCAGGAGCTTGCGAACAAGATGGCGGTGCTGCTCGGCGGCCGCGCCGCCGAGTGGATCGTCTTCGAGCATCTTTCCACCGGCGCGGCCGACGACCTCGTCAAGGTCACCGACATTGCCCGCGCCATGGTCACGCGCTACGGCATGACCGAACGGCTGGGCCATGTGGCGCTGGAGAAGGACCGCCGCTCGTTCCTGATCACGGACCAGCCCTATTACGGGCCGCAGGAGCGCGACTATTCCGACGAGACCGCGGCGGCCGTAGACGAAGAGGTCAAACGTATCGTCGAGGAAACGTTTGGGCGTACCGTAGCGCTGCTTCAGGAACGCCGCGAAATCCTTGAGAAATCGTCGAGACTGCTGTTGGAGCGCGAGACTTTAGGCGAGGAAGAGTTGCGGGAAATTCTGAGAAAATATGTTAAGAGTAGGAGCGGTAATTGATCTGAGGAAAGTTTGATTATCTATTGCGACTGTCTTTTCGACGAAGATATCATTTCTTTTTGGGCGTCTGTAAATTGGGGAGAATCTGGTTAAAAATACGCTACACAGAAGCTTCGAAATGTCTAGTTTTAATCGGCAGGTGAGCTCTCGTCGCCGGAGCTGCAACCGAATAATCTTTAACCCTCGTGTTGTTTCGTTCGATTGCCAATTCTGTGATGTTGATTCGCTCGCCACGATCCTAACGCCGTCGGGCGACGGCTCGCCGTGCCTTGGCGAACCCGCGATCCGTGGCGATGAACCGCTCCAGCATGGGCACGATGAGCCTGACGGGATCGGCGACGGGCTGGCCCGTCTCGCGCGCCAGCACCTCGGCATAGGCGATCAGATCGCGGTTGAGGGTTGCGGGCAGCTCCAGCATGACCTTCACGGGCTTGTCGTCGGGCAGCGGGCCGAGTTTCAGCCTGGTCATGGTCAGCCTCCTGCCGGCTCGAACACAAGGTCGCGGGTGACGATGATCCTGACCGGGAAGCCGGGCCGGATGGTCAGCGTGGGGGCAACCTGCAACTGGCGCTGGACGATCTGCTGGCCGGCCTGATTGACGGTATCCTGCGCACCATCGCGGATGGCGCGGATCAGCCGGTCCTCGTCGCTCGTCGCCAGCTCCGTGCCGACCGCGAGCAGCGTGGACAGCCCTGCGGCCTTCATCAGATCCCACCAGTGATAATCGACGCCATCCTCAAGGCCGGCGTAACCGCTGGCATCCGCGCCCGGCAGGCGCTCAAGGACGATGGAACGGCCGCCCGGCAGGATCAGGCGGTTCCACACCAGCAACACGCGGCGCTGGCCGAAGGTCACGCCATCATCGTATTGGCCGATAATGCGGGTGCCCTGCGGGATCAGGAGCAGCGAGCCGGTCGGGCTGTCATAGACGTTTTCCGTCACCTGTGCGGTGATCTGGCCCGGAAGGTCGGAACGGATGCCGGTGATGAGCGCGGCCGGGATCACGGCCCCGGCTTGTAGGATGAAGGGCGATGCCGGGGGCGTGACACGATCCGGGGCGACGGTCTGCCGGTCCACCGGGCCGTTGAGAAACGCCGCGTGTCGGTCCTGTGTCGCGGGCTGTCCACCAAGGCCAAGCCCGGAAGGGCTGGGCATGGCCGTCCCTGCCGGCGCTCCCGTGCGCGGGCTGGACTGGAAAAAGACGTTGCTCAAGCGCGCGGCTTCTTCCTCGGCGAGACGGCGCTGTTCGTCGGGATCGACGGCGGGTGTCGTCATCGTAGGCGGCGCGACGGGCTGTCCCCGGTTCTGCGCGTCGAGGATCGGACGGCCGAGGTCGCCGGGCAGCGCCGGCCCCAGGACAGGGCCGGTATAGTCGCGTGGCAGACCGGACAGGCCGTCCGCTGTGGGGCGGTTCTCGGTCGAATAGAGTTCGTCACCTCCCGGTCCTGCATCGCGGGTCTGGAGCGCATAGATCAGCGCGCCGCCGATGCCGAGAAGTGCGACGGCTCCGACGCCTGCCAGCATCTTGCGGGACAGGCGGGTGACGCTGGGCGTTTCGGCGCGCAAGCGCATGGGCGCTGCGGTATCGGTATCGCTCATGAGGACGATCCTCCCGTGGTCGCGCTGGCCGGCTCCGCTGCGGCCTGCGTAGGGTTGATGCGGACGATCCTGACGACCTGCTGGCGGTTACCGCTGCCAAGGCGCAACTCGGCTGCGCCGAACAGCCGGTCAACGATCAGGACGTTCTGGTGGACCCGGTTGTTGACGATCTGCGGCTCGCCATCGGAGCCGAGCACGAAGATCGGCGGCATTTCGCCCTGCACGATGCCGCGCGGGAAAACGACATAGACGCGCCGGCCATCGTCGAAGACGGAAACCGGCCGCCATGGCGGGCTGTCGCCGGTCAAACCGTAGCGATAGTTCCGCGCTGCCTCGGCCGGGATGACCGGCGCGGCCGGAACGGTCTGGCGCTGGCCGGCAGGCGGTGCGGGATAGGCCCATGCCACGGCCGGCATGTAGAGCGATTCCCGCGCGCGCAGTTCGATCATGTAGGTGCGTCGGTCGGTGGTGACGACAAGGTTGGTGGAAATGTCCGGCCGTGTCGGCTTCACGAGGATATGGACACGGCGGTTCGCACCGCTGCCGCTCTCGGTGTCGCCAATGATCCAGCGGGCGGTGTCCCCGGCCGCGATCGGCCCCGCGCCTGTCAGACTCTCGCCCGGCTCCAGCGCAATGGTCGTGATCTGTCCGACTGCGGCATAGACCTGATAGAGCGCGCCTTCCGACCACGGATAAATCTGGATGGCGTTGTAGTAGCCTTCGCGGCGCGGCTCGACGCGGGCGGCTGCGTTTGCGTTCTCGACGCGGCCGGTCGGTGTGCCGGAAGCCGTGCCGCCGCGTGCGACGGTCCATGCCGGGGGCACATGCAGCGGCCGGGGCGTGTTGTCGGTTGCCGCCGCCTGCACGGTCGGCAGCGGCGGCACGCTGGCGTCGTAGCTAAATTGCGGCGTCCGGTTGGTCGCGCAGCCCGCGAGCATGGTGGCCGAAAGCAGCACGGCCCCGATTGCCGGGGTGCGGGTGATCGTCCTCATTGGCTCATCTCCCGCGACCACGAAATTGCATTGACGTAGATTCCCAACGGGTTGGCGCGCAGGCGCTCGGCGTCGCGCGGCGGCTGGATGACGATGGTGAGGATGGCCGTCCATCGTTCCGTGGTGGAAAGCTGGCCGTTCTCGAAGTGCCTTTCCGTCCACGCCACGCGGAAGCTGTTGGGAGATGCCCGGATGACGCTCGACACCTCGACGGCGACCTGCTGGCGGCCGACCTTGGCGAAAGGATCATTGGCGCGGGCGTAATCGTTGAGCGCCGCCGCGCCGCGATCCGTGGTCCACTCATAGGCGCGAAGCCAGTTCTGGCGGACAATGATCGCATCGGCCGGGATCGCACGCACCTGCTCGATGAAACGGCCGAGATGGAAAGCGATCTGCGGGTCGGTCGGGCGATAGTCGGCGTTGGCGGGCGCGACGGTTTGCGCCTGTCCGAGATTATCGACCTGCACCACCCAAGGCACCACGGTCCCCCGTGCGGACTGCCAGACCAGCGCCGAGGCGAAGCCCGCCGAAAGGATCAGGGAACCGAAGGCCATGAGCCGCCAGTTCCGCGCCTGCACGCGGGCCGAGCCGATGCGCTCGTCCCAGACTTGCGCGGCGCGCTGATAGGGCGTCTCGGGTTCCGGCGTCTTGCCGTAATGGGTTGCTGGTCGTTTGAAGATGCTCATGAGCGGTCACTTTCGGAAAGGTTGACGGAGGAACCGGAGCCGTGGCTGTCGCCGGAGCCCACCGCATGGGCGGCCATGGTGGTGCCGTGGTTCATGGCCTGCGAGCGCCGCATCTGCTGCGCCCAAGCGGGAGGGCTGCCGGCCGGGGCGGCGCTTGAGCCGCCGACCGTGCCCATGGTGGAGCTGCCGCCCGTCACGCCAAACCCGGCCTTTGCGCCAGCGGAGAAGCTGGATTTGACACTCTCGGTTGCTTTCGCGGCGGCGCGTTTCAGGGGCGAGATGGCTGCCGATCCTGCGGCACGCGCGACGCCGCCGAGGCCGGAGGCGACACCGGCCGCGCCGGACTGGCCGAGCGAGCCGACGCTATAGGCGGAGGTCGCCGCGCCCGCGGTGGCCGCACCGCCGCGAACGGCCGCGGCCCCACCGGACAGAGCGGCGGCACCGCCCTTGGCGGCGAGCATGGTCGCGCCACCGGCAGCGATAGCCGCGCCGCCGACTGCAAGGCCGGTTCCCACGGCCGCGCCTGCGCCGAGTTGCGGCCCACCGCTTACGATGCCGTTCGCGATACCGGGACCGAAGATGCCGAGGCCGAGCAGCGACAGGGCTGCCAGCACAATCGCCATAGCGTCGTCGATAGTCGGCGTCGCGCCTCCGAAGCCTGCGGTGAATTGCGAGAACAGCGTCGAGCCAATGCCAATGATGACGGCCAGCACCAGAACCTTGATGCCGGACGACACCACGTTGCCCAAGACCTTCTCGGCCATGAACGCGGTCTTGCCGAACAGGCCGAACGGGATCAGCACGAAGCCGGCGAGCGTCGTCAGTTTGAACTCGATCAGGGTAACGAAAAGCTGGATGGCGAGGATGAAGAAGGCCAACACAACCAACGCCCATGCGAACAGCAGGCACGCGATCTGGATGAAATTTTCGAAGAAGGCGATCCAGCCCATCAGGTCGGAAATGGAATCGAGCAGCGGACGGCCGGCGTCGAGGCCGGTCTGCGCTACGCGGCCCGGCCGCATCAGATCGGTGACAGAAAAGCCGGTGCCCGACGCCATGAGGCCAAGGCCGGCGAAGCTCTCGAAGACGATCCGGGCGAGGTTGTTCCAATTGCCGATGATGTAGGCGAAGACGCCCACGAACAGGGTCTTCTTCACCAGCCGCGCGATGATGTCGTCATCTGCGCCCCATGCCCAAAACAGCGCGGCGAGCGTCACGTCGATCACGATCAGGGTGGTAGCGATGAAGGCGACTTCGCCAGACAACAGCCCGAACCCGCTGTCGATGTAGCGCGTGAATACGCCGAGGAAATTGTCGATGACGCCCGTGTTTCCCATGGTCAGCGCGCTTCGCTGGGGTCACGGCCGAGGAAGCGGTCGCGGGATTCAGCCCATGCGGCGAGGCAGCCGGCGTCACTCGCCGCCGCCTCGCTGAGCTGCTGGCAACGGCGCAGGGTTTCGCGCAGGGGATCGGCCGGGGGCTGGAAGGCCGACGCCGGGGGCAGCGCGGAAGGCTCGTCCTTCCGCGCCATGTCGATTGCGGTCGCCGTGACGGCGATGGCGATGAACACCACGGCCACGAGCCGGGCCAGCATCTTGCCGTCCATGGCGAGCCTCCCGTCAGTTGTTGCCGTTGAACATCTGCGCGTTGCCGGGCTGGTAGCCCGAACCCGGCGTGAGGAAGCGGCGGCGCTGCTCGCGGCCCTGTTCGGCGGCGGCGGTGCGTTCCGCTTCGGTCAGCGCGTCGGCCCGGCCGTTCGCCGAGATGACGGCGATCAGGTCGGAAAGTTGCTGCGACTGGAGCGCGAGAAGTTGGTTGCCGACCTGCGTGGCTTGCAGCGCGCCGGTCGCGCCTTGGCTCTGGCCGACAAGCGCGGCCATCTCGGCGCGGTTGCTGTCGATGTTGCCGACCGCACCCGCCTGAACCCGCATCGCGTCCTGCAAGCCGCCGACCGTGTTCTCCCACCGGCTGCGCGCATCGGCGACAAGCTGTGCGTCGGTCGTCGAAAGCGAGACATTGCCGTATTGCTGCTGAAACGCTTGGTCGATCTGCCCGACCTCGAACGCGATATTCTGCGCCTGCCCCAAAAGCTGCTGCGTGCGCTGGACGTTCTGCTGGAGCTGCTGGAGCGAGGAATACGGCAGGCTCGCCAGATTGCGGGCCTGATTGATGAGCATTTGCGCCTCGTTCTGGAGGCTGGTGATCTGGTTGTTGATCTGCTCCAGCGTGCGCGCTGCCGTGAGCACGTTCTGCGCATAGTTGCTCGGGTCATAAACGATGCGGCCGAAGCCGAATTGCGCATGGGCTGGGCTTGCCAGCATGGGCGAAAGCGCGACGGGCACGGCGAGCGCCAGCGTAAGGGCCGAGGCCCCGACGATCTTGGAATAGGTCATGGAAGAATCTCCTGTGTGGGGTGGTTATCGAGCCGGGCCGGCACGGCGGATTCCGGTCGGTCGGCGAGATTGGTGAGGTTGGGGATCAGGTCGGCCGCCCAATCGACGCCGCGCGTCCGCAGCCATGCGGCGAGGAAGCCATCGCGGCCGGCCTCAGTGACGATCTGCGCAATGAGCGTCTGGTCGGATTTGGCGGATGCGGCGCAGAGCGCGAGGCCAACTTCGGACAGGCCCAGCTCGAACAGGCGGTTGCCCCTGCGGCTTTGGCAGTAATAGTCGCGCTTGGGCATGGCCCGTGCGAGGATTTCAATCTGGCGATCGTTGAGGCCGAAGCGGCGATAGATGGCCGTGATCTGCGGCTCGATGGCGCGCTCGTTCGGCAGCAAAAGCCGCGTCGGGCAGCTCTCGATGATGGCGGGTGCGATGTTGCTGCCGTCGATGTCGGATAGCGACTGCGTGGCGAAGACGACCGAGGCGTTCTTCTTTCTCAACGTCTTGAGCCATTCGCGGAGCTGGCCGGCGAAACCTTCATCGTCGAGCGCAAGCCAGCCTTCATCTATGATGAGCAGCGTGGGGCGACCGTCGAGCCGGTCGCCAATGCGATGGAACAGGTAGGACAGCACGGCCGGGGCCGCGCCGGTCCCAACAAGCCCCTCGATCTCGAACGCCTGCACATCGGCCGAGCCGAGGTGTTCGGCTTCGGCGTCGAGCAGCCGGCCATAGGCACCGCCGACGCAGAACGGCCGGAGCGCCTGTTTCAGATCGTTGGATTGCAGCAGCACCGCAAGGCCGGTGATGGTGCGTTCCTCGACCGGGGCGGAGGCGAGCGAAGTCAGCGCCGTCCAAAGATACTCTTTGACCTCGGGCGTGATGGCGATGCCTTCCCGCATGAGGATGGCGGCGATCCAGTCCGCCGCCCATGCCCGTTCATAGGTGTCGTGGATGCGGGCGAGCGGCTGGAGCGAGACGGACGCCTCGGCCCCATCGGTCAATCCGCCGCCAAGGTCGTGCCAGTCGCCGCCCATGGCGAGCGACGCGGCGCGGATCGAACCACCGAAGTCGAAGGCGAAGACCTGCGATCCTGCGTAGCGGCGGAACTGGAGGGCCATGAGCGCGAGTAGCACGGATTTGCCCGCTCCCGTGGGGCCGACGACAAGGGTGTGTCCTACGTCGCCGACATGCAAAGACAACCGGAACGGGGTTGAGCCTTCGGTCTTTCCAAAGAGCAAAGGGGGTGCACCGAAATGCTCGTCCCGTTCCGGCCCCGCCCACACCGCCGAAAGCGGAATCATGTGGGCGAGATTCAAAGTGTTGATAGGCGGCTGGCGGACATTGGCGTAAGCGTGTCCGGGCAGGCTGCCGAGCCATGCGTCAACCGCGTTGACGGTCTCGGGCATCACGGTGAAGTCGCGGCCCTGAACGATCTTTTCGGCGAGACGCAGCTTCTCGTCGGCAAGGCGCGGGTCGGCATCCCAAACGGTGACGGTGGCTGTGACGTAGGCCATGCCCGCCACGTCCGCCCCAAGCTCCTGCAAGGCCATATCGGCGTCGAGCGCCTTGTTCGCCGCGTCGGTGTCCACAAGCGCGGACGCCTCGTTCGTCATCACCTCTTTCAGAATCGCGGCGATGCTCTTGCGCTTCGCAAACCATTGCCGGCGGATGCGGGTCAGCAGCCGCGTCGCATCGGTCTTGTCGAGCAGGATCGCGCGCGTGCTCCACCTGTAGGGGAACGGCAGCCGGTTCATTTCGTCGAGCAGGCCCGGCGTTGTCGCGGTCGGGAATCCCACGATGGTCAGCACGCGCAGATGCGCGTCGCCAAGGCGCGGCTCCAGCCCGCCAGTCAGGGGCTGGTCGGCGAGCAGCGCGTCGAGGTGCATCGGCACCTCGGGCACGCGCACGCGATGCCGGTTCGTGGAAATGGTGGAATGCAGATAGGTCAGCGTCTCGCCGTCATCGAGCCAGCGGCACTCCGGCATGAAGCCGTCGAGCAAGGACAGCACGCGGTCGGTGCGGTCGATGAAGCCGCGCAGCAGCTCCCACGGGTCCACGCCGGTTTTCTCGCGGCCCTCGTACAGCCATGCCTCAGTGCGCGCGGCTTCATCGGCAGGCGGGAGCCAAAGGCAAGTCAGGTAATATTGGGACTCGAAGTGAGCGTCTTGTTCCTCGAACTGTGCTTTCCGCTCGGCATCGAGCAGCGCCGACGCTGCATCGGGGAATTTGCTCTCCGGGTATTGCGGAGCCGCAAGCCGAACGGCTTCGACGAAGATGCTCCAGCCCGATCCTAGACGGCGCACCGCGTTGTTGATGCGGCCGGCGACGGCGACCAGTTCGGCCGCGACGGCGGAATCCAGATCGGGACCGCGAAACTTCGCCGTCCTCTGAAAGCTGCCGTCCTTGTTCAGGACGACGCCGGAGCCGACCAGCGCGGCCCATGGCAGATAATCGGCGAGCCGGGTGGCGGTGCGGCGATATTCAGCAAGGTTCATCACGGCCGCGCCCTCACACCGCCAGATGGCCGGGGATGCGGATATGCCGCCGCCCGACCTCGACAAAGAGAGGGTCGCGCTTCGCCGCCCATACGGCTACGAAGTGGCCGATGGCCCAGATGGCGAGGCCGACCAGCCAGAGGCGCAGGCCGAGACCTACGGCCCCGGCCAGCGTTCCGTTCATGATGGCGATGGCGCGCGGCGCCCCGCCGAGCAGGATGTGCTCGGTCAGGGCACGGTGCACCGGGACGGAGAATCCCGGCACGGCGTCAAGCTTTTCGAAGGCGGCCGCCATCAGATGAGCGCCCCGCCGCCGAACGAGAAGAACGACAGGAAGAAGCTGGACGCCGCGAACGCGATGGACAGGCCGAACACGATCTGGATCAGCTTGCGGAAGCCGCCGCCCGTATCGCCGAACGCGAGGGTCAGGCCGGTCACGATGATGATGATGACGGCGATGATCTTGGCGACCGGCCCCTCGATAGACTGGAGGATGCTCTGGAGCGGGGCTTCCCATGGCATCGACGAACCGGACGCATGGGCGGCCGGAGCGAGCATGAGGCTGATGACAAGGGTGGTGGCGGCGGTCGCCATGCGGCGATAGCCGCGCGTAAGCGTGCGGATCATGAAGATTCTCCTGTGCTGGTGGGGATTGTCGAAGGGATCGGATGCGTGATGCGGTAGTCGCCGTCCGGCCCCAGCCCTTCGACGCGGGCAAGCTCGGTCAGCCGGCGCGCGGAACCGCGCCCGGACAGGACGGCAACAAGGTCGATGGTCTCGGCGATCAGGGCGCGCGGAACGGTGACGACAGCCTCTTGGATGAGCTGTTCAAGGCGACGGAGCGCGCCGATGCCTGTGCCGGCATGGATGGTGCCGATGCCGCCGGGGTGGCCTGTGCCCCATGCTTTCAAAAGGTCGAGGGCTTCCGATCCGCGCACTTCTCCGATGGGGATGCGGTCGGGGCGCAGGCGCAGCGAGGAACGAACCAGATCGGAAAGCGTCGCCACGCCGTCTTTCGTCCGCATGGCGACAAGGTTCGGCGCGGCGCATTGCAACTCGCGCGTATCCTCGATGATGACGACGCGATCCTGCGTCTTCGCCACCTCAGCGAGCAGCGCGTTGGTCAGCGTCGTCTTGCCGGTGCTGGTGCCGCCCGCCACCAAGATGTTGGCGCGGGCTGCGACGGCTTTGCGTAGCGTTTCTGCCTGATCGGCGGACATGATGTCCGCCGCCACATAGTCGTCGAGCGTGAACACCGCGACGGCGGGTTTGCGGATGGCGAAGGTCGGCGCGGCGACCACAGGCGGCAACAGGCCCTCGAACCGCTCGCCGCTCTCCGGCAGCTCGGCCGAGACGCGCGGGCTGCGGGCATGAACCTCCGCGCCGACATGGTGCGCGACCAGTCGCACGATGCGTTCGCCATCGGCGGCGGACAGGCGCTCGCCCGTATCGGCCAGCCCTTCGGACAGCCGGTCGATCCAGATGCGGCCGTCCGGGTTTAGCATCACCTCGACCACGGACGGGTCTTCGAGAAGCAGGGCGATGGCGGGGCCGAGCGCGGTGCGCAACATGCGCGCGCCTCGCTGGATTGCTTCCTGTCTGTGGTGGTTGGTGGTCATGTCGGCCCCGTTTCTTCATGGGGCGCGACAGGCGATCCCCGGATCGGGGTCGATTAAGAGAGACCGAAATGCGGCCGGTTCAACAAGTATCTAAGCGGCGGCGGTAATCGGCGGCGAACGGCGGTAAATAGGATGGGTGGGAAAGTCTATGTTGAGCGGATCAAGCCGCATGAATATGAAGGCAGGTG
This sequence comes from Aquamicrobium lusatiense, assembly GCF_014201615.1. Classification (NCBI taxonomy): domain Bacteria; kingdom Pseudomonadati; phylum Pseudomonadota; class Alphaproteobacteria; order Hyphomicrobiales; family Phyllobacteriaceae; genus Aquamicrobium; species Aquamicrobium lusatiense. The sequence continues at coordinate 112,006 of NZ_JACHEU010000001.1, forward strand.
TGAAAAGGGAATCGATCTGAATGCACGGCAGGCCGAAAATATACATAACGGGAGCGTCCTGTTCGGGCGTTTCGACGCTCGGCGCGGCGCTGACAAAACGGTTCGACATTCCGCATATCGATGTCGATGACTTCTATTGGATGCCGACGGACCCGCCTTTCAGCGTCAAACGACCGCCCGAGGAGCGCGTGAAGCTGATTGCGGAACAGCAAGCTGCGCCCCAAGGATGGATATTGACCGGTTCCTTCATCGGATGGGGTGAGGCCCTGATCCGTGACGTTGATCTGATTGTCTTTCTCTACACGCCTACCGCCATCAGACTGCAACGTCTCGACCAGCGCGAGGCGGCGCGCCACGGTGAGCGCATCCTTCCCGGTGGGGACATGCACGAAGCGCATGTGGCGTTTCGGACATGGGCATCAGGCTACGATGACCCGCAGTTCACTGGACGGAACCTCGCTCAACATGAACGCTGGCTTGGCCAGCAAACGGCTCCGGTTCTCAGACTGCAAGGCGAGAAGCCGATAGATGAGCTGGCAGACGTGGTAGCGAGCGAGATCGCAATCATTGGTGAGAGGGCGGGGAGTTAGCCCGCCCTCTCCAAAGTTCATGTGCTCAGCGTCAATCGCGCGTTCTCGAACGGCATGCCCTCATCATCGTAAGGACGACGTGAGACTTCTCTGAAACCAAGGCTCGTATAGAAGCGGACGGCCTGTTCGTTCTGCGTATAAACTTCGAGCGAGAGTTCCCCTTTCCTTTCCAGCACATAGGAGATCAGCTGGCGTCCGACGCCCTTTCCCTGTTGTCCGGGTTCAACGAAAATGCCGCCGACGAATTTGTCGAGGAGGCTGATGAAACCGAGCGACTTGTTCCCTTGGCAGGCAACCCAGGTCTCGGAACCAGGTAGATATTTGTCTTCGATCAGCAGACGCTGTTCAAGCAGGCGCTGCCTGCCGATGAAGGGATGCGCGATGAGGGACGCCTCGAGCCATATGGCTGACAGCGTTCTTGTGTCCGATGCCAAATTGAATGGCCGGATAATAACGTCATTTTGTGTCATGATATTCCTGCAGAAAAGACATGCGAAGAGGGTCGGCGAACCATCGTGCCGAACGACGCCGCTCAATGCGGCTCACTAGAAACCTCTGCGCATAAATCTCCTTCTGCTTCGATCAAGCATATCCGCCTCATGTGCCGCGTTCAATGGTCTGAGGCTCTGCCGCTAAACCAAGGGCCTCATCTCCGGATACATCCCGCGACAGTTCCTTGAGGAATCTGTCTCCTGTCGCCAGACGCCGGCCAAGATTTTGCATGAAGCCCTCGAACCGCTCTGCTGCTTTGGCGCGGGCTGATTGTCTCGCTGCATCCGGTAAAGGCGGTGTAATCGTCATCCAGTAATGGATGAACTGCGCGACCGTCTCGCCGAGAACGGCGAGATCCCGGTCGAGCGTGTCGATCTGGCGGCCGAGCTTGTCCAGGCGGCGAGACATGGCAGCTTCAAGCTGGTCGTCGGCATCGCCGGACAGGTAGGACATGACCGCCGCCTCCACGATGGCGGATTTTGAGACATTGCGGCGCAGGGCCACCGAGCGGCGCAGCGCCATCGCCTCGATCTGCGGAATGAGCGCGGGGTCGAAATAGATATTCAGGCGGGTTCTGGTTGCCATGGGCGTCTCCTCAAAGGTCGATTCCGTCATCGGGGTTCAACGCCACCTGCCGCGCCACCATCCTCATGCGCTGGCGGATAGTGCGGGCCTTGGCCGCGTCAACGTCCGGCTCGTCGTTCAGAAACTCGAATTCCTGTTCGGGCGATGGCGGTGGGGCGCCGATTTCCTCCTGGCTTGGCAACTCCGGCTCGCGGCGGATGCCGGCATTGGCCGGATCGCCCTCGACCTCGTCTCCGGCGTTCGTCGCCGAAAGGATGTCCGCCGCGACGATCCGGCTCGACCAGTCATCGGACGATGGGCTGGGCGCCAGCGATGCGGTGGAAAGATCAGGCGGGGTCAGAATGCGTTCCTGAAACCGCGCGTCCTCGAAATAGCGGGCCTTGGTGGCGCGGATCGGCGGCGTGCCCGCGACCATCACGATTTCATCGGTGGGCGGAAGCTGCATGATTTCGCCCGGCGTGAGCAGCGGCCGCGCCGTCTCCTGCCGCGACACCATCAAGTGACCTAACCACGGGGCTAGGCGGTGCCCGGCGTAATTGGTGGAATCGCGCAGCTCGGTCGCGGTGCCTAATGCGTCTGAAACGCGCTTAGCCGTCCTTTCGTCGTTCGTGGCGAAGCTGACGCGCACATGGCAGTTGTCGAGGATCGCGTTGTTTGGCCCATAGGCGCGCTCGATCTGGTTGAGGCTCTGCGCGATCAGGAAGCCCTTGAGGCCGTAGCCCGCCATAAAGGCTAAGGCGGACTCGAAAAAATCCAATCTGCCGAGCGCGGGAAACTCGTCCAGCATGAGCAGCAGCCGATGGCGCGCGCCCGAGCTGGTCAGTTCCTCGGTCAATCGCCTGCCGATCTGATTGAGGATCAATCGAATGAGCGGCTTGGTGCGGTTTATGTCGGACGGCGGCACGACCAGATAGAGCGTGACGGGCTGGCGGCTGCCGACCAGATCGGCAATGCGCCAGTCGCATCGCTCCGTCACCCGCGCCACCACGGGATCGCGGTAGAGGCCGAGAAACGACATGGCGGTGCTCAACACGCCCGACCGTTCGTTCTCGGATTTGTTCAACAGTTCGCGGGCCGACGACGCGATGACGGGATGAACGCCTGCTTCGCCGAGATGCGGCGTATCCATCATGGCGCGCAAGGTCGCCTCGACCGGGCGGCGGGGATCGGACAGGAAGTTGGCGACGCCCGCCAGCGTCTTGTCCTTCTCCGCATAGAGAACATGCAGGATCGCGCCGACCAGCAAGCTATGGCTGGTCTTTTCCCAATGGTTCCTTTTGTCCAAGCTGCCTTCGGGATCGACCAGAATATCCGCGATGTTCTGCACGTCGCGGACTTCCCATTCCCCTTGCCGGACCTCCAGCAGCGGGTTGTAGGCCGACGATCTGGCGTTGGTCGGATCGAACAGCAGCACGCGTCCGTGCTTCGCGCGGAAGCCCGCTGTCAGCGTCCAGTTCTCGCCTTTTATGTCGTGAACGATGGCGGATGCCGGCCATGTCAGCAGCGTCGGCACCACCAGCCCGACACCTTTGCCGCTGCGCGTCGGGGCGAAGCATAGGACATGCTCGGGACCGTCATGGCGCAGATAGTCCCGGTCGTATCGGCCGAGCAGGACGCCATCGGGGCCAAGCAGTCCTGCGGCGCGGATTTCCTCGTCTTCCGCCCATCGCGCCGATCCGTAGGTGGCGACGTTGCGCGTCTCCCGCGCCCGGATGATCGACATGAGGATGGCGGCGGCGATGGCGAGGAAGCCCCCCGACGTGGCAATGATGCCGCCCTCGACGAAGATCGTGGGCGCATAGGCATCGAAGGAAAACCACCACCAGAAGAAGGCCGGCGGGTAGTAGAACGGCAGGCCCACCAGCTCGAACCACGGATTGCCAAGCTGCGGCTGAAAGCCGAGGCGGAACGCCGTCCATTGCGTCGCCGCCCACGTCATCACCAGAACGATGACGAAGACTATGGCGATCTGCCCCCAAAGGATTCTGCCTCCGCGCAATGCAAGCTCCAGTCGGCAAAAGAGACGGAGCCGATCAGAGAGTAGGCAACATCGCGACGGTCAACAGGAAAGAGGCTGCCGGAGGGCTGCCGGATACTATCGGCGGCGAATGGGATGGGGTGCCTCTATCCTCATCTGCCCGGACGATTCACGGAAGTTCTCATATCGTTCGCAAGGTCAAGCAAGTTATTTAGCGCTGCACTACGGTTGAACGGCGACCAAACGGCCGAGAACGGAACCGGATCTGGCTCATCGGCGAAAGGCGGGAAAACCACGTCAGTCGCCGGGTACAGTGCCGTGGCCGCGCCGACGATGGTAATGCCAAAGCCCTGGCCAACCATAGACAGCAGTGTGCCGCGTTCGACATTAAATCGCTGGATCAACGGCCTGAACGAGCGGCCAGCGAGACGCAAGACGATATGATCATGGATCTGTGGACCGGTGCCACCATATCGGACAAGGAATGTCTCGTTGGACAAATCCGCCCAAGTAATTTTTGACTTCCCCGCAAGGCGATGCATCTGGGGCAGAACGGCCACCAGCGGCTCACTCCATGTCAGACGTGTGTGGCAGTCGGGCAGCTCCGGCTCTCCTACCATAAACGCTACGTCTAGCTGGTCGGCGCGTATCCGCATCAATGCATCACGAGCGGTACCTTCTGTAATCTCGACATTGATACCGGGATGGCTCTCACGGTAATTCGCGATCAGTTCGGCGAGAAAGCTGCCTGGAATCAAAGCATGGATGCCAATACGCAGGCGACCATGCTCGCCTACTGCCGCCATACTTACTGTCTTCACCGCATGGTCGAGTTGATCAAGACCGTCTGCCACTTGTTCGACGAAGTTGCGCCCGGCCTCGGTCAATCTGATACCGCGCGTGTTACGCTCGAACAGCAGGATCCCAAGGTCTTCCTCCAGCGCTTTCACGCGGGCGCTTACGCTGGACTGTGCCACGCCAAGCGCTTTCGCTGCGTGGCGAAAATTCATGTGATCTGCCGCGGCAAGCAAATGCACCAAACTCGCCATGGGAACCCTTCCTGACCTGATCGCTTCAGAGACAGGAAGATAGTTTTTCTTTTTCCTCCGCCTCATGGTCTGGCCCCGCTAAACCCGACCTTTCCTCATATAATAGCTGTTTCTCTAAACATCCTTGTTTGGGCGCGTTCATGCTCGCGCATCCGTGTGAGGCGCCCGATGGGAATGTCCTCATAATTTAAGGTGTAGCGGGCCTTAATTTAAGGTGGAGAGCCACATAAACGCGCTCCAGACGGAGCGCTAACCGACTGACTTTATTGGGCATTGTCGAACACAGACTTTTATGGCGTTGTTTGCGCTCGAAAATCTCGGAATAAATAAGACGAAAGCAGAAATAGACCCCGTTCGTTTGCAATATAATCTTTCAGCTCCTATCTGCCTTTCAGGTCTCGCAAGATGCAGATGAATAAAATTGGGCTATATTCCCAACTCCCTCTGCCTCCCTAACTGCCACGACACCGACCCGCCCTGCACGACGCCCATGACCTCGCGGCCGAGCTGGCGGTCGATGACCGGCCGCCACGGGACTAAGGTAAACTCGTGGGATTGCTCGACCACGGCGAACTTGCCGCTCGATAGCTGCACGGTGCCGGTGAACTTGCCGCTGACGTTCTCGCCGTCCGTGGCGGCGCGGAACGGCAGCCCCTTGCTCTCGGTCATCTCCGCACCGACGCGGGCAACCTCGCGCTCGCGCAGGGTGGCGAGAAGGCTGCGCCGGTAGAATATGCGACCGTTCCGCGCTCGGGTCGCATCGCCCTGTTCGATATGATGCTCGCGGCGCTGGTCCATGGCTTCGCGCACCTGCTGGCCGAAGCCGGTCGGGGCAAGGTCGGCCGTCTCGCCATGGATCAGCCGCCGGTCCAGCCAGGTCGCGCCATCCGATCCGATCTGCTTACCTAGATCGACGGGCGAAAGGACATTAACGCTGGCCTGCCGGTCACGGCCGGCGTCATAGGCGGCGGCACGGCTGACCAGATCATCGGGGATGCGCCATTGGTCGGCGTCGATGCGCTCGACGATCCCGGCCCGGCGCAGCGCCTCCAGCCGGCGCACATGGGCATCGACATAGCCCTCATAGTCGCCACCGGGAACGCGGCCCTCGAACTTCGCCTGCTCCAGATGGCGGCTTGGCCGGTAGATGCCGTCTTCGGCGATGGCGGTAATGCTGCGGTCGGACGGCCGGGCCGTCGCCTCGGCCGGGCCGATCTCGATGATGCTGCCGATGCGGGCATCCTCCAGCCGCTCTGGCGCGATGCCAGCGATGTGGTGCGTCCTGCCGTCTATCCCGTCCACCACGATTGTCAGGTTCTCCCCCAGCTCGTCGGACAGGTGCTTGTCCACGACGCGGCCGACGATGGGCGTCTCGGGCGCTCCGTCATGGATTTGGAAGCTCATGGGATCACGTTCGCCGCCCTGCGGGCCGAGCGCCTTCTGCATGGTGCGGATAATGTCGCCCCGCTCGCCAAGCTCGCGCAGAGCCGGTTCCATGTCCTTGCTCAATTCCCAAACGCCGGGCGCGTGCTCGGTCGCCAGCCCCATCTTCTCCAACTTGGCGAGGCGGCGCAGGCGTAAGGTGCGCCCGAACTGCCGCCTCGGTGCTGCCGGTTCATGGCGAAGGTCGAGGAAACGGGCGTCGGCTTCCTCGGCCATGGCGCGGTCAATCCGGGTGAAACGGTCTTGGTCGATTTCGGTGGACAGCTTGCGGGTCTGCTCGATCTCCGTGACGGGGCCGAGTTCCAGACTGGCAAGCTCGCTGGCGCGCTCGCGCAGGCCGGCGGAAAGGTAGTCGCCATTGATGACCAGATCCCCGCCCATATCGTCGCGGCCGGTGACGATGACATGCACATGGGGATGGCCGGTGTTGTAGTGGTTGACGGCAACCCAATCGAGTTTCGTGCCGAGGTCGGCTTCCACCTGTTTCATGAAATCGCGGGTGTAGGCGGTCAGGTCCGACAGCTCCGCGCCATCCTCGGGCGAAACGATGAACCTGAATTGGTGGCGGTCGTCCTTGCCGCGATCAAGGAAGGCGTCGCCATCGGCGCGGTCCTCGGTCGCAGAATAGAGCCGGCCCCGCTCGCCATCGCGTGACGTGCCGTCGCGCTGGACATAGCGCAGATGCGCGCGGGCGCGTCCGCCCTTCCACGCGGCCCGAACGCTGCGCTGCTTGACGATGACGCGGCGGCTGCCCGGCTGGCGATGATGCCAGTTGCCGGATATGTTCCGGGCGCGCACGAAGCTCGCGCCCCGGCCGCGCTTCACGCCCTTGCCGCTGGCGACCGCGGCACGGGAACGCCCCGGCGATGACGGGCGGGCGGATGACGGCATGGAAGGATCGCGGGAGGCCGCTGCCTGATGCTGGCGGGTGATCTTCCTGACCTGCGTGAAAAAGCTCTTGGGTCTCCCGCCCTTCGGCGTGTCGGATCGGATGCGGCCGGGCTTCGGACGGAAGCGGTTTTCATCGTCGGCGCTCATGGGCGCGACTCCAGCCCAAACCGCCGGAAAACGGCCGATCTGCGCCTATGGTGCCGCTCGAAACCCTGCAAAGCCAAGGCTTTGCGCGAAATCGCGGCACGCCGCCCTTCAAAACCATGGTGCCGGAATCGGTCGCCTAACCAGTGTGCAGACAACAATAATTTCCAGAAGCGGCTCCATATGGTGCCGTCTTCTTTAATCTTGCCCTCCGCCCTTTCTGCCTTTCCTGCCCCTCCTGCCGGGAATCCAGCCGGGCAAAAACCTGCCTGACTGGACACCGGAATGAGCGCCGCCGAGCGCGGGAACGCCGTCCTCATGGCGTTCCCGAACCGCTCGCCTCGGCGACGAAAATGCTGTCGCCCTGCGACTCCGCATCGACGGGATCGCGCGCCGGAACGGTCGCGCGGCCGTCGCCGGATTGTGCGTCGGGCGGCGCGGCGATAGCCTGCGCGTCGCCCGGACGCATGACGAAAAGCGGTGCCTCGCGCCAATCTGGCGGCGGTGGCGGTGCCGATGACGGCGGTTCGGTTGCAGCCGCGCCGCCGAGGATCGGCGCGAGCGCGGCGACATAGGCCCGCGTTTCGGTCGGCAGCGTGCGGCCGGTTGCAAGGTATTCGTCATAGCGGCCGGGGCCAGCGTTGTATGCCGCCAGCATCGCGCCGGCATTGCCGTAGCGGTCGAACATCTCGCGCAGATAGGCCGTGCCTGCGAGGATGTTGTCGCGTGGGTCATAGGGATCGCGGCCGAGGCCATGGCGGACGCGCAGGCCCGCCCATGTGTCGGGCATTACCTGCATCAATCCTATCGCACCGGCCGTTGAGACCGCGCGCACATCGCCCGCGCTCTCGGCTCGTAGCACCGCGACGATCCAATGTTCCGGTATGCCGAAACGCTGCGACGCCTCAGCGATGTGAGCCGCATAGGGATGGGCGGCAGCCGGGCGCTCGATGGGCGCGGATTGCGCGACCGCGACGCCCGATCCGACGCAGACGGAAAGCGCGCCGGCCAGCAGAAGGACCGCATAGGGCGATGATGCCGCGCGCCTATCGCGGCTGCGGATTAACTGGCCGATATATGCCATGGAAATCTCCTGCCTGTGGGTTTCAGTGCGTCGGCGCGCGCCACTCGTAGCGGCCGACGCCTTCCTCATCGGTCCAGAGCGGAACCGCTCGACCGATGACGGAAGCTGCGGGGGTGAGTCCGAAGTAGCGGCCGTCGAGGCTGCCGCGGACTTCCCAATTCATGAGGAAAAGCTGGCCGTCGCCGATCACTCGACAGCCCTGCCAGACGGGCAGATCGCGGCCGAGGCTGTCGCGCTCCAGCGCCTGGCCCATCTCGATCCCGTTCACCGTGATCGTGCGGCCAGAGCGGCAAACCCGCTGTCCGGGCAAGCCCAAGACGCGCTTCAAGAGCGGGACGCCTCGCGCGATATAGCCGCGCTCGGCCATGAAGGCGGCGAGCGGTTCGGGCGGCACGACGGCGACCAACTCGGGCACCTCGATCCGCTCGGCCGGCTCGACGATGTAGAAACCGATGGGTGCGCTGGCTGTGGCGTTCCAGATGAGTTTCATGGGCCACTCGACGGCACTGGCGGCGGCGATGCCGATGACGGCGAGCGCCGTCACCGTGAGGGTGCGGCGGCGCGTCATGGCTCGATCCTTCGGCGGTGAAGCCACGCGGCATGTCGCTCGGGCGTGTAGGCGTGCGGCTCCAGATTGGCGGTCAAACGGTTGTGGACGTGCCGCCAATACTCCGGTGCGGCGTCGGCGGGGTCGAGGCCGAGCGACTCCACGGCGTCGATGGCTGCAAGCCCGCGCTGCACCTTCGGCCAACCGTCGAGGCGCAACAGGATTTCGCCGCCGGGGCGCACGAACGGCAATGTCTGGAACGGCTCGCCCCGGCCGATGGCCCGCACAATGTCGATGCGGGAAACGACCGTGCCATGGTCGCCGTTCGCCCATCGAACGAAGGCGAAGACGCTGCCCGGCGCGAAGCCGACGACACTCCGGCGGCGGTCGATGATCTGTTCGTAGTTCTTGCGACCGAAGCGTATCCAGTGCTCGATCTTCTTCCGCTGAAACGTCAGTTCGACCAGCGTGGTGAAGGGCGGCGCATCCGCCAGACCGCGTCCGCGCGCGCCGGGAAAGGTGCGCCGGGTCATTGTTCTTCTCCGGGAATGTCGATGGATGTGCAGGCGAGCACCGCGTCGAGTGCAGCTTCAGTGCGCAGGATGGCGCGCCCGATGGCTTCTGGGATTTGCGGCAGAACGGCGTCGCCGAACGCCTCGACGATCAGGCTGGCAGCAGACGTCCCCTTGCGACTGCCGAGCGCAATGCGCGTGTCAGCCACCCAGGCGGAAAGCCCATCATCCAGCCGTAGGTGATGGGCAAGGCCGCCGTTCCAGTCAGCCCATGGCTCCGCAGCATCGTAGCCAGCGCCCGCGCTCCCGCCCATTTGTATGGCGCGCGATCTGTCATCGCGCCGTCCATCACCGCATCCATCGTCGGCGACTTCCGCCGGTCGTAGGCCGGGCTCCATCCGTCCATGCGGCTGTCGCGTTTCGTGGGTGTCGGCAGGATTTCCGCCGCGTGGCGCAACAGGTTCGGCGTGTCGATCTGCGCCTTCGCGCCGCTCGCCCGCTTGCCCGTCTCGATCTCCCGCGGACTCAACCTGCGCCCGCCATTCGGCTTCACCGGCGTCCGCAGCATGCCCGCATGGCGGCTGGCATGGCCCTGCAACTGGCTGAGAACGTCGCCCCTGCCACCTCGATCCGCATCCGATTTCCTCGGCGTCGCCAGGGTTGCCCGCAGCGGATATGTCGATCCGGCTCGGCCGCCTTCGGCGTCTTTCATTCCATCCGAGGCCATGGGTGTTGGCAAGCTGCTCGGGATCATAGCCGATGAGCCATGACCGCTTGCGGATATGGTTGGCGCCGACATCCGAAGCACCCACCACGCACGGTTCTGTGGCGTAGCCGAGCGCTTCCAGCTCGCCGAGCACCCGGTCAGCGCCGCGAGTTCTGAGATTAGCGCTGTTCTCAAAAGCGAACCAGCGAGGACGGCAATCTCCGACCAGGCGGACGGCTTCGAGGTAGAGGCCCGACCGTTCACCCTCGATCCCCTTGCCTTTGGTGTTGGCGCTGGAGATGTCCTGGCATGGCGGGCTGCCGACGATGATGTCGGGAAGGACTCCAAGGTCGGAAACAAGGCGAGCTGCCGTGAGGTCTCGGATGTCGTCGTAGAGGCGGACATGAGGATTGTTCTCTGCGTAAAGGATGCGCCGCCATTCGACGATCTCGCAGGCGGCGATGGTGACGAAGCCGGCGCGATGAAGGCCGAGCGACCAGCCGCCAGCCGCTGCGCTAAACAGATCGAGCGCGCGCATCATTGCGCACCTCGGTAGGTGGCACCGGCACCATGGCTCGGATGCGCGCGCGTCAAAGAAGAAGAGTTAGTTTTATTGTTAGAGTCTTCTATAGAGTGTCGCTGGCGATTTGCGCCTGATGTCCCGATACTGCGTGCGCCTGATATCCCGATTGCGTCCACAAGGTTATCCACAGTGCCTGTGGATGGATTTGCAGGGAGAAAGCGCAGGAGTTCTCTCCCGTCCTGCCACTCGATCTGGAGACGATAACCGGGCAGCGATTGGCGGGCTGCAATCCGGCGAAGATCAAGCGCGAAGTCGGACGGCCGTGCGAGACTGCCGGATTTATGGTGCAGGTGAGAAAACTCGAATGCCCAGCCCTCGGGCTGATGTCCGGCATGCTTGCGGGCCACGCGATAGAGCCAGCGTTCGATGCCGCCTTTCAGCCGGAAATAGGCAGGGTCGATGGCCAGAACCAGTGAGCGATCGACGACACTCTGATAGAACCATTCGGGCAGGACGAACTCCATGCCTTCGACGCGGCCCGCGCGCGTTGTCATCTCTTCCCATTCGTTGATCCATGAGAATTGGCGTCGCCGCCAATGCGCGCCATTGCGGATGCTGGTCGCGATGACGGTCGATTGCAGCCGCGCGAGTGCGGCCTTCAGCAGAAGATAGTCGCGGTTTCCGGTGGACCGGCCGACCGCGCGCAGGAGCTGATAGGGCATGAAGCGAAAGAAGCGCGAGGTGGGAAAGCCAGCGTTTTCGGCCGCGACGATCTGGGACGCCGCCCAGATCAGCACATCGGCATCCCAGATGGTCGCCATGCCGTGCTCGGGCATGGCGAGCACCTGCACCTTCACATCGGCGGCCTTGTAGAGAATGGGCCTGGTGCGCGGGGATTTGGCCAGTGAGAAGAATGGTCGTTCCATCAGGTCGCGCTGATCGCGCGGTGCGGCGTCTCCGGTGGCTACGACGAATGGATCGAGATGGCTGCGCTCGCTGACAGCATCGCGCCTCGACGGTTTATGATCGTTGGTGCGCAGCATTCAGAGTTCACCCCTCTCGGCAGGAGTGAGCGGACGCGCCGGAAAGACCGTGCCGGCATTTTCGTCGCGCGTGGATTTACGCGAGCCGACTGCGCTCCAGGTCTCCAGATCATGCAGGGTGTAAAGGACGCGCCCGCCAATCTTCCGATAGACGGGGCCAGTTCCATAGGTCCGGTGTTTTTCGAGGGTGCGCAGCGAAATGCCGAGGAAGCGTGCAGCTTCTTGGGTCCGAAGCAGGCGCGGCGGCAGGTCGGCTTTGCGGCCGTGGGTCATGGGTTCGCCTCCGGTTGGTCAGACAGACAGGCCGTCGCGGGGACGGCGGACTGTGGCGAACCATGGCGAGGCACCGGCGGCGTGTAGCGTGCCGCATTTGCGACCATGCGCTGGCGGCACCCCCTTCGAAGGCGGAGCCGGCAAGGCAAAAAATGTGAGATTTCAGAGGCGAGATGGCTGCCCCGTCGAATTGCCGAAGACAATCCTGTGCGGTTCAGCTATGAATGCAGATGGAGCAGACGCACTGTTCCGGGGCTTAGTAACCCCTGTTGGCGGTTGGTGTCGGCCGTGACGACACCAAACTCCTTGACCCTATGGTCGGGGAGCCCATGGCGCATGTCCAGGGCTACCCGTCTAAAGGCCATGGGGCCGTCCAACACGGTTACTAACTCCCCGATCACCAGGTCAAAGGGGCCAGTTGCGGGGGCGCACCGCAAGCAAGGCTCTTCTTCGGATGGGGAGTGAAATGAAAACACCCACTGAACTCGATCCCGATGTCGATGACGTCGCGCCGACCGGCGATCAGATCACGCCGTACGACGAGCAGCATTTTGTGACCTACCTTCGGCTGCTCGATGCCAAGGCTGAAGATGCCGATTGGAAGGAAGTGGCGCAGATCGTTCTGCACCGCGATCCTGCTGCCGAGGAGCTTCGAACCTACCGCTGCTGGCAAAGCCACCTGGAACGCGCGCAATGGCTTTCGCGTGAAGGCTATAAACGAATTTTGGAGCAGGCCGCTGCAAACAAGGCTTGATGCTGGGATCCCAGTGTCAGGACTTGCCCGGTTTTACCGGGTAGTGAAGCAACAGACGATAGCCGCCCTTCATCATCCTGATGCCATGCTTGACCAGCCGACGCGCCCTGTTCTTGCGTGGGTCGTTCTCAAAATCTTCTTTCGTCCCGCGAAAGCCGAGCAGAACTTCGGCAATGGCGCGATAGCTCTCACCGCACAGTTTCGCGTCGAGCGCGCGCAAGGACAGGATGTGCCATTCGCGCAATTGATCTGGAAGCGTGCCTATCGCCGGCCCTGGCGGGCGTCGTGTCAGGGAGCGCCACAGTCTTCTTGCCGCGTGAACACGCAATTCCAGAAAGCTGTCCAGCGGCAAAGTCACCGCGTAGCTCGCTGCTGTGTCCGGTGTGGCATCCGGCAACCAGAATTGGTGCGTTATTCCGTCTAAACGCCATATGCCATGCCAACCATCTGTCGCTCGGCGAAGCTCCAGACCATCAAGATGTGCCAGCGTGAACAAAGGGCTGCCGTGAGCTCCCCCGGCCTCGACCTCTGATAACCTTACTGCTTGTGGCTGGAGTTTTGGCGACCATATGATGGTCTGCTGTTCATGCGGCTCGTCGGGATTGCTGGGGAAATCGCACACCCCAACGCTCAACGAACGCCTCCAGATGTCCGGAAGCCGGCTGCTTACTTGCCGCCAGCGCCCTGTATTCCTGGCGGTATTCGTTGTTGCGGCGAAGGTATTCCCAGGCGAAACCGGCGGCGGGCAGATTCCTAGTGTGCCTGTAAGCCGCCGGAGTACGCCAATCGATGCTGAGCATGGCGCTTCCTCCCTATGTCGGGCGCGCAAGCGCTGCCCGCATAAAGATCATTCGGTACGTCCGGCCACTGGGGTAGCCCTCATTGCGAGATAACTGGTCCGCGTAACCCGATCAGTGCCGCAATGCTTTCCGACAATGCCTGCATTGTCCTGCGAGCCGGGCCCAGCCCGGCGAGCGTGTTTTTCTACAGCGATGCCGAATGGACGCGCGAAAGCCGCCGTCTCGGCTGGGACGGCGGCGGCGACTTGCGGCCATGCAATTGGTTTATGGGCGAAGCGAGCGCCAGGCGTCTTGAGTTCCTGCACGGCGGTATGACAGGCGGCGGCAACGGAACGGATGCCATAGGTAATTCAGCGGCTCGAAACGGTGCCACCAATCGGCATCGATGTCACCGCAACGGCCTCGAACAGCACTTCTCCGCTTGCGAGGTGAAGCCTGAAATCCATCGGAAGGGCTGCGGCCTGTTCCGGTTCTCCGCGTGCCGGAATGCCGTACGCGTCCTCGCCCACGCCTATGCAGCCGCCATGGTGATCAACAGTAACAATCCAGCGCATTGTGAAATCCTTGGTCTGTGAAATTGAGGAATGACGGTGCCTGCAATGTTGTGGTGGCGCCGGTGCAAAGGGGCTATGCGGCCACCCGGTGGCGTTGCAGCTCCGCAAGGCGCTTTCTGGCGGTGTGATAGTGAGCGTTGTCCAATTCGATGCCGGTCCAGTTGCGACCAGTCTGCTGCGCGGCCGCCAGGGTCGAACCGCTGCCGCTGAACGGGTCCAGCACCAAATCGCCGGGCTTCGTGAACCCCTCGATAAGCGGCGTCAGGGCTTCGACGGGTTTCTGCGTCGGATGCAGCCGGTTGCCTGTGTAAGGAAAGTCCAGCACGTCAGGAATAGGCTGGGCAGGCAAGGTCGGATTGCCCTTTGCCAGCAAATAAGCCTGTTCGTGCTCATAGCGAAGGAAGCGCGTTGATGACGCATAACGCTTGCGGAAAACAAGATGCCCGACTACTCGGAAGCCTGCCGCCTTCCATGCGTCCATGAATAGATCAACCTTGTTCCATCCATAAAAGCTGACGCAAAAGCCGCCGTCCTTCAAAACACGATGCATCTGGTTGAACGCGGGGCGAAGCCAGCGGCCGTTATCGTCATTGGCAACAGTGCGGCCCTGTCGGTCTCGGAAGTTGGTCACATAGGGAGGGTCGGTCAGGATGAAATCCACCGATGCCCGGTCAAACGATCGCATCACGTCAATGCAATCGCCATTGAAAATCACATTGCGGGGATTTTGGGTGCTGTTGGTCATGTCTCGAATCCTTTGGGTTTGGGGTTCAGAGCAGCGAAGCGCGCGCTCCTGAACCCTTGCCCGTCGGCGAGACCGGGGGAGGAAAGGTGCAAGGGCGATCGGGATGGAGGGGGATCACCCGGCCTGCACGGAACGGAGGAACGAAGTGGAGGAAGGCCGGGGAAACCTTCCCGGTCGAGCGTCAGCGCTCCCTTGCGCCGCGCCAGGGGGCAGCGCCCCCAAGCATTCTCTCACGATTGCTGTAGCAGAGGACGACTAGAGAGGGCTCTTCCCGCTAGTTGCGGACACAGCACGAGAAAGGGTTGGCTCACGCCATTCTTTGTTCAAGCCGGTGCTTGCGCTTAGGCCAATCGGGTAGGACGCGGTCGAGCAGTTCGAAGAACTCCGGCCCGTGATGTGGCACCGCGATGTGGCAGAGCTCGTGCGTGATGACGTAGTCGATGGCATCCATAGGCGCTTCGATCAACCGGCGATTAAGCAGCAGGCGAGATGCCGGCGACATCGAACCCCAACGCTGCCGAAGTTGGCGGACAATCAAGCCCTTGGGGCGAAAGTCTTCAGGGGCCGGGAAACGCAAAAGATTGACTTCCAGACGCTCGACAAATTTTGCGTGAGCGCGCTGTCGATACCAATGCTCGACAAGCTCCCGGGTGACCTCAGTTCGCTCAGGCCTATGCGTTTGAACAACGATAAAACCACGAAGAAGCTTCACCCCTGCCTGGGCATGGGGCACTACCTTCAGCCGATATTGGCGTCCGAGATAGAGATGCGTCTCGCCGGCGACGTATTGGCGATCCGGGGTGCGCGGAAGGAACTGGATGAAATACCGCTGCTGGCGCCGGATCCAGGCAGCGCGCTTGCGGACCTTTTCTTCAATTGCTTCCAGCGGGGCGTCCTTCGGCGCAGCTACAACGACGCAAGCATCGGGCTCGACAGCAATTTCCAGCGTCGTGCGTTCACGGCGCACGATAGTGAAATCGATTCTATGTTCACCGTACTGGACGCTGTGCCGTGCGGTCGTCATCCCGGAAAACGCGCCCGCGCAAGATCCATGATCTTGAGCTCCAAGTCGTCCATCACCTCGACAGGTAACTCGATGCCGCGTTCGTCGCGAAGGACGTCGAAGAAATAGTCATCGATGGCGTTGCGCATTTTGTTCTGAGCGATGTCGTTGGACCAGACATCGACGATGTGATGGGACTTGATGATTTCGATGATCGTGAGCGCTATGGCGGCCACTTCGTCCCCCTCGATCAGTTTGCCATCATCGGTCGCGAGCGCGCCTTCGAGGATTCCGAAAAACGCCTGCCCATCGTCGTTGCCCTTAATCGCATCCGGCACCTCGCGCCCTCGGTCCTTGCGGGCAACCTTGCTGGCCAGATCGACTACGTTCTTGAGGTAATCGCGCTCGGAAATCCGTTTAGCCCGATAGTCACGGATAGTTTCCTCCAGCAGCTCCGAGAACTTGCGATAGAAGGCAGGGTCCTCGTCCATCTTTTCGGTGATGGTTCGCCGCGTCGCGCTGGCGATCCGGTCCGCTCTTGATGCCTCAGAGACGCCCGTTTCCTCCACCACGGCCTTCAGGGCGTCCGGGTCGTTGATGTTGACCATCTCGATGATCGTTTCAGCCGGCATGGCAACCACATGGTCGTCAAGAAGCTTCTGGATCTTGGGCTCGAACTCCTTGACGTCGATGGTCTCCTGGTAGCGCAGCTGAACCGACCGCCGCAGTTCGGCAAATTGCTTCCAGTCCCGCTTCATGGCGTCGATCTTCGACTCGTCGAAGACATCGAAGAGCTTGTCTGACGACAGCGAGATATGGAGGCAGCGGCTGAACGCCTTCAGTCGTTCATAGAATTCCTGCCGGATCGCCTCATCGGCCAGGAACTGTTCGAACTGCTCCATGTCCTTCTTGTTCTTGACCGGCTTGAACAGGTCCCAGAGCTGATCGTGCAATTGGGGCAGCTTCCGGATTTCCTCGCGCACGTCGTGGACCGTGCCGGAGAGATCGGCGGCGTCAAAGCCTTCGAAGGCGCTGTAGGTGGTCAGCGCCGCGTCCAACTCCCCAAGCAGACCCTCATAGTCGATAATGAAGCCGAACTGCTTCTCCGTCGCGCCATCTTCATAGAGCCGGTTCACGCGGGCGATCGCCTGCAGAAGATTATGTTCGCGCAGCGACTTGCATACATAGAGCACGGTATTTCGTGGCGCATCGAAACCGGTCAGCAGCTTCGATACGACGATCAGGATCTCCGGATCGCCGGATCCCTTGAACGCCTCGATGATCTGCCGGGTGTATTCATCCTCGGTCTTGTAATGAGCCATCATCTGCGCCCAGAACCGGCGCACAAGGTCCTTCGACTCCTTGTCGACCTCCTCGTTGCCCTCGTTATCATCGGGCGGCGAGATGACGATTTCGCTGGTGACGTGCCCGATCTCGTCGAGCACCTCCTTGAAGCGGACGGCTGCTGCCTTGGACGGCGCCACAAGCTGCGCCTTGAAACCGGTTCCCTGCCAGTGCTGCCGGAAGTGCTCCGAGATGTCGAAGGCTTTTGCCCGGATCGCTTGGCCGGTCTTCGACAGGGCGTCCATGCGGGAGAACTTGCGCTTCAGGTCGGCCTTCTGGCTGTCGGTAAGACCTTCGCTGATCTTGTCGAACCACTTGTCGATCACGCCGCCATTGACCTGCTGCTCGACAAGGCGGCCCTCATAGAGGAGCGGCACGACGGCACCGTCAGCGACAGCCTCGTCGATCGCGTATTTGTGGATGAGGCCACCAAAGGTCGAGAGCGTATTCTTCTCCTTCTTCAACAGCGGCGTTCCGGTGAAGCCCAGATAGCAGGCCTTCGGCAGCAGGCGCCGCATCCGTGTGGCGAACTGGCTGTGACCACCATAGCGGCCGGTCTGAGAGCGATGGCTCTCGTCGACCAGGACGAAAACGTTGGCATCCTCGTCGACGTCCTCGGCGGCTTTGGCGGCCGTATCGAACTTGTTGATGATGGTCGTCACGAGTGGTGTCCGGTTTCGGATCAGCTCGATCAGATGAGCGCCGCTGGTCGCCCGTACGGGTTCGAGCTCACAGGACTTGAAAGTGTCCTTGATCTGTTTATCGAGATCGTCGCGGTCGGTGACGATAAGAATGCGCGGATTGGGGATGGCCTTGTCGAGCGCCAGAGATCGCCCCAGCATCACCATGGTCAGTGATTTGCCCGACCCTTGGGTGTGCCAGATCACGCCGCCCTTGCGGCGACCATCCATATTGAACTGGCGGACGCGTTCGACAGCCTTCCGGATCCCAAAGAACTGCTGGTGGCGAGCGACCTTGCGTACGCCGCCATCGAACACGGTGAATCGACGGACCAGGTCCAGTAACCGTTCCGGCCGGCACAGCGCGTGAATGGCACGATCCTGCGCCGTGATCGAGCGCGGCCCCTCAGCCGCCAGCGCCTCGAAATGCTCACGGGCGAAGGCGAAGTTGCCCGAGAAGACCGCATCGGCCTCCGCCGCTGTAAGAGGGCGATTGGCCAGCGGATCGATGATCTCGTCCCGGTCTTCCTCGTCCCGCCACGTCTGCCAGAACTGCCGCGGCGTACCCACGGTGGCGTAGCGCGCCTCGACACGGTTCATCACCATGAGAAGCTGCGCGAAGTGGAACAGCTGCGGGATGTTGTCTTCGTTCTGATAGCCGATCAGCTGGCTGCCGGCCTTCTTCAGGCTCTCGGTTGGCCGCTTGTTCTCGATCACGAGGAACGGGATGCCGTTCACGTAGGCGACGATGTCGCATCGCTTGGTCTGGGTGCTGGCCGTCCGCTCGACCGAGACTTCGGCCGTCACATGATAGACGTTGTTCGCAGGCCGCTCCCAATCGACGTAGCGGAACGAATAGGACTTCGAGTCTCCCTGGATCGTCTTGGTGATCGTCGTGCCAAGGACAAGGGTGTCGTAGATGTCCTGGTTGGTCCCGCGCAGGCCCTTCTGCCGATCAGGCGTGGGCTTCAGACGGAGAATGGCTTCATGTGCATCCTCGAGGTCGAAGAGATAGTCTCGCCCGCGGTAGGTGAAACTGTTGATTTTCAGAAGCTGGTCCGCAAGGACGTCATCCAGCACCACGTTGCGCAGACGAGAGCCGCGCAGGCGCAGCGCATCCGCCTGTGACAGCGGCGTGAACCCTAACGCCACAAGGAGCTGCACGGCGGGGATCTGGGACTGATGTTTCTCAGCCGCATCGAAGCCGTTTGGCCATACACTCATGCCGGCCTCTGTGAGTTCGTCACATATGGTTGTCCTGATAATGGTCCAGAATAACGGCTTTCGTTCAGAAACTGGAGCAGCGCTTTGATCTCGGCATGTGCAGATGGCATGACGATCTTGCCATTCTGAACTGTAATCGCGAGATTCGTCAGTTGGGCTGCCGCCTGAATGTCGGCAGGCGTATGTGCGTCGAGCGTCCCATTATTGGTAATTGCATGAATCAGCTTTCGGCTCACCTGATTGGTAACAGCGATGAACCCAGCAACATCCGTGACTTCGAGACTGGCGTGACCAGCAAAGGTCTGAACCTCCTGATCAGTGGCAGCACGGTAAATGTCGACCATATTGATAATAGACCGGAGTTTTTGCTGACTTTTGAATTTAATCTTTCCGCCTTCGATAATGCAGGCTAGACTGCTGTCTAGTGTGAATGCTGGCTCCGTAAGACGTCTAAAGGCATTACCTTGCTGGAGAAGCGCGAATCTCCGTTCAAGTACTTGCTGAGAAGTGAACCGCTGCACCAGGACCTTGGTTGCACCATTTGCAGATACGCCCGTGAAGAGCGCCTTAATCCCTTCGCCAGCAAAAGCCGCAGTGTTGATATCGGCTACAGCCATCGCGTTGGCATTGATCGCATCCGCAAAGACCTGAGCTTCAACCGGTACGTCGATGGTAAGAAATTCATCCTCATCCGGTGTCCAACTTCCATCAAACGGGACCTCGCTGGTCACGCCTTGCCGAAATTCGCCTTCCTGATCAGCGAATATCGCTTCAACAGCCTGTTGAACATTCGCATCTAGGCGAACACGTTTTACAGTTAATTGTCCGCCATTGTTGCGACATGCGGCAAAAAGATTTTGTGGCATATTTAGTTCCCCCCTACATCAATGACGATGTATTCAGTCAGTTGCCCGACTTCTATCGTCTCGGTTGCGTTGCGAAGCTGTTTCTTGGTGATAAGGACGTAGGTAACGCCTTCTTTGGTGCTGACCTTGTAAAAATGCCAACCCATCAATCCGAGAAGCGGATTGAAATGGTAGCTATATCCCGTCGCAACGACTGCCGCGAAGATGACAATTGCGGGAACCCATACCTGCCAATTCAGCGTGGCGAATTGTGCGGTGAATAGCGGAAGGAGATAGAGAAGTAGAAAGCCCATGTTCTCGCGATCGGCAGCTTCAACCGTCGTTGCAGCAAACTTCACCCGTTCGAGATGTTGCTTTGAATATCTGAGCATTAGGATGCATATCAGAATGAGAACAATGCAGGCTCCTAACAGGAACACAGCCAGCAATGCTTCGTCGGCTTGATATGCGACCCAAGCATAGGTGATAAGCACGGGCGCAATCGCCGTACTGGTAAGCAGGAGCTTTGCCAACCAGTTCAGCATGACACCCTCCATTCGCCCGTCAGTAGCTTCTGCATCAGGCCGCGTTTCTGGCGGGTGAGGGCTTCGATTTCGGTATTGAGGGCGTCGAGGTCGGTCTGTGCCGTACGCAGCACCTCTGCGATGGCCCTCTGTTCGGCCAGCGCCGGGATCGGGAAGGGCAGTTTCGAGAACTCGCTCCATCGCAGACTGCCGCGCCTGTCCACGGAAGCGCTGGTGCGGACCTCGAAGATGTGCCGATAGAGCCCGGTCTTAAGGACGGCAAAGGCGTAGTCGGCATCCACTTTCTCCGGTGCGAAACGGAAGACTGTGTAGATGGGACTGACGACGCCGACGTCTGTCAGGTTCTGAAGGCCGATAGAGCCTTCCTCGACATGGTTGCTGGGAAAGCCGAAGTCGCCGCGCCAGATTTTCTTGTAACCTGACAGATCGGTGCTGAAGACCTGTTTCTTGAAGTATTCAAGCGATCGGACGAACCCGTCGTATTTCGAGCAGGACAGGACTTCATGCTGCTCTCCGTCGCCGTTCCGTTCGGCAATCTCGCGCGCCAGCTTGCCGATGGGCTTGGCGTCCCAGCTAGCGGGAAGCGTGAACCAGCGATGTCCGGTCACTTCGTCCGTTGTGCGGAAGCGATCCAGTTGGCGCGACCCGAAGACCAGAGAGTGGGTCAACGCGCGATGCCGCCGCAGCTTCGCCGCCCGCAGCGCCTCCAGCTTCTCGATGGCCTCGTCCCATGTCCGCAGGATTTCGGCGATCTTGCGCTGTTCGGGGAGCGGGGGGAGAGAAAAGCAGAACTCGGACAGCGTATCCTGACTAAGGTTGTTGATGCTCGAGCCCCCTCCCATTCGATGCAGATGCTCTTTGAACAGTGGTGACCGGACGAGCTTCGACGCAAAGCTGTGGTCGATCTCGTCAGATTTGACGCGTCCCCTGATCGTGAACCCTGAGAACGAAACAGGCTCGGTTATCCCGCTGACCAATACACAGCGACCGATCAACGCCTTGTTCCCGTTCGAGCGGACAAACAATAGGTCATCGTTTTTGAGAAGGTCATCTGGGTTGACCTTGCCATTGAGTGTGATCGATGGCGTCTCCGAGAAGTCGTTGAGCACTTCTTTGTCTTTGAAGTCGCCGACCCCGATGACCTTGACCCGTTCACCTTGCGATGACTGCGTGAAGTTCATCCCATTTCGGAAGTCAAGAAGGTCCGCCAGGGATCTGCGTTTCCAGCCGTCAAGCATCGTCGCCGCCCTTCTTCCGCTCCTTGGCGGCTTTCTCCATCTCCTCCAGTTGAGCGATATCAGCTTCATCCGCCGCCAGCGCCTCGGCGGCGCGGCGGTTGGCGTCGAACACCTCGAACCGCTCGACGGCCAGCTTCTGGGCAACGTCCATCCGAAGCCGCCCGGCATGGGCCAGCACGTCACGCTCGTTGAAGGACAAAAAGGCGTCGAGCTTGTCGGCCCATTCGGCCATGCTGACCGGGCGGCGGCGCCTCGCCTGGTCCTCGGCATAGTCGAGGTACATCACAACGATGCGGTTGAGTTCCTCGACCTCCTCGGCCTTTAGGTAGTTCTTGGCGGTCCCGACATCGCCCTTGCGAACGACCGAGCCTTTCCAGTTGGTCAGGCCCATGTTGGGGGCGCTGGGATCGCTGCGGTTCTCGATCAGTTCGGCGGCCGTCTTGCCCGTTACCGCCCAGAGCATCTTGTTCTGCACCTTCTTGAAGAAGGCCTGCGCCTGCTCGGACGTCTTGTCGTAATCGATGGCGGTCGTGTAGAGGTCGCGCACTTTCTGGTAGAAGCGCTTCTCCGAGGCGCGGATGTCCCGGATGCGGGCAAGCCACTCGTCGAAATAGTCCCATTGCTCGGCCTGCTTCAGCCGCGCATCGTCCATCGCGAAGCCCTTGACCAAGTACTCGCGCAGGACGGTGGTGGCCCAACGGCGGAACTGGGTACCGCGCGCCGAGCGGACGCGGTAGCCGACCGACAGAATGACATCGAGGTTGTAGGCGTCGACCTCGCGTTCGACCTGCCTCGAGCCCTCGGTTTGAACTATCCGGAATTTCCGGATAGTTGCCCCCGGATCGCACTCACCCTCGGCGAAAACGTTGCGGATGTGCTCGTTCACGGTGCGCACGTCCTTGTCGAACAGCTCCGCGATCTCCCGCTGGCTCAGCCAAACGGTCCCATCCACGGCCCGCAGGCCGATGGTCGCGGCGCCGTCCTTGGTGCTGTAAAGGATCAGTTCGCCCTCAGACATCGACGCCCAGTTCCTTCAGATAGCCGGCCATCCTGCCCCGCACCTCGACCAGCTCGGCCTCGATGGTGTTGATCTGCTTCTGCAAGGCGGCTACGTCGATTTCCTCCTCCGGCTCGAAGGTGTCGACGTAGCGGGGGATGTTGAGGTTGAAGTCGTTCTCGGCGATTTCTTCCGGGCTGGCGCGGTGGGAATATTTCTCGATCTCCGCCCGCGACGCGTAGGTTTCCAGCACCTTGTTGAGATGCGCCTCGTCCATCACGTTCTGGGTCTTGCCCGGCGTGAATTCCTTGCTGGCGTCGATGAACAGGACATCGCGACGGTCCTCGTTGCCACCGCCCTGTTCGCGAGAGCGGTCGAACACCAGAATGGCCACCGGAATGCCCGTGGTCGTGAACAGGTTGGCGGGCAGGCCCACCACCGCGTCGAGCAGGTTCTCCTCGATGAGCGCCTGGCGGATACGCCCCTCGGCCCCGCCCCTGAACAGCACGCCATGGGGAACGATAACGGCCACCCGGCCGCTCTGACGCTTGGCGATCTCGATCATGTGGGTGATGAAGGCGTAATCGCCTTTGGACTTTGGCGGGATGCCGCGCCAGAAGCGCTTGAACTGGTCGGTGTCCGCGTTCTCCGCCCCCCACTTGTCGAGGCTGAACGGGGGATTGGCCACCACTACGTCGAACTTCATCAGGTGATCGCCCTCGACCAGCGCGGGGCTGTTGAGTGTGTCACACCACTCGATGCGCGCGGCGTCCTTGGCGTGGAGAAACATGTTCATCCGCGCCAGCGCCCAGGTCGCGCCGTTCACTTCCTGGCCGTAGAGGGCGAAGTTCTCGGACCCGACCTCTTCGGCCGCCCGGATCAACAGCGATCCGGACCCGCAGGCCGGGTCGCAGATCGTATCACCCGGCTTGGGAGCCGCCAGTTTGGCGAGCAGGCGAGAGACGGCAGAGGGCGTGTAGAACTCGCCGGCCTTCTTGCCTGCGTCCGAGGCAAAGCGTGAGATCAGATAGATGTAACACTCGCCGATAATGTCCTCGGTCACCCGGCTGGGGCGCAGGTCCAGCGCCGGCTTGGCGAAGTCCTCCAGCAGGTTTTTGAGCCGCCGGTTGCGGTCCTTCACGCGCCCGAGGTTGGCTTCAGAGTTGAAGTCGATGTTGCGGAACACGCCTTCCAGTTTGGCGCGGTTAGCGTCCTCGATCCGTTCCAGCGCGATGTTGATCCGTTCGCCGATGTTGGCCTCGTTCCGCGCTTCGTAAAGATCGTAGAAGCTGGCACCCTCCGGCAGAACGAAGCGCTCACGCTCTAGCCGCCGCCGGATCCGGGTCTCATCCCCGCCATACTGTTTGCGGTAGGTTTCGAGGTGGTCGTTCCAATGATCGGAGATGTACTTCAGGAACAACATCACCAGGATGTAGTCCTTGTACTGTCCGGCATCGACAACGCCCCGGAAGGTGTCGCAAGCGGCCCACGCCGTTTGGTTGACCTGTTGTTGGGTAAGCTGGTCGTTCATTGAGGCGTCTTTCCTTTCTTCGTCCTAGCCCACATCTTGCTCGTTCGTTCGACGAGGATCAGACTCATCATCTTTCTTCGTGCCTCGGCGACCATTTGGGAAAGTTCCCGCTCCCTTTCAGCCAGCTCATCAAAGGCGACTATTCTCTTCTGTGTCTCGATATCCGGCACATCGAGCTCAAGGTCGTCGAGGCTGGATCGAGGTATCATCCGGATGTTTGTGCCTCGTGCTGCGACGTCGAAGTGACGCTGCGCCGGCGGCTGATTGATCGCCCAAGCCAGAAATTCGGGCGTCACGACCTCAGGATTGGGACGAAGTATCATCAGAGGGAGAACAGCGAGGGCCGACTCGCTCAGCCGCTCGTCCAGAGCGGCAGCTGTATTTCGCTCGCCGCGTGATCGGAACACAACGTCACCCGCGCGTACAAAGTAGCGGTCTGCCACGCCTTCCAGTTGGACACGCGTAAGGCGCTCCGGATCAATGAGGCCTTCAGAGGTAAAGTCTCGCAATTGGATTGCCAGAACGCCCCCGGCCGCAGTCGGCTCCAATCTGCCGCGAGCAGTATAGCCGGTATGGATAGAGCAAAGTTCGGGAAGGCGCATAAGGAATCTCTGTAGGTCAACATACAGAGCAATACCTAATCCCAACTTCCGAGTCAACGAATTTGCTGTAGGAGCACCTACAGCGGGCCGCTCAACGGGCCATCCCCTGATCACCCGCCATCGGTCTTAAAACTGGGCGCGAAGCAGACACGTCACGGCTTACAGCCAGTTTAGCCGTCCTATGCTGATTTTGGAGGGGCATGGAGGGCTATGGAGTAGATGTAGTTCTCATCGCTATCCCGCATGGCCCGCCATGACCCCCTCTTAACATATTGATTTAAAAGAATTTTACGCTTTATCATTTCTCTTTTGGTACATTTTTTGGTACAAAGAGAGCATGCGGAAGGCGACAACTCACGGCTTTAAGGCACGCTATCTCTATATCCGTGGCGATGGGAACTATCTCTATCGTCGGGCAATCCCTCCCGGCTATCGCATTCTGGCAAACAGAAGAAGCGAGTTCAAAGAGTCGCTCAGAACCAAAGACTATAATGTCGCCATCGTTCGATACGGCGAGACGCACAGCAAGTACGAGGCGATCTTTGATCAGCTCAGACGCGGCATTGCCCTTAAGGACCAGAAGGCCCCTACCCTTGATGAACTGAAGTCCAAAGCGGCTTCATACGGCCTTCTCTACAAATCTATAGACGCCCACATATCAAAGCCGGATCTGAAGGATATTGCCGCTCGTATCGGCAAGTGGCGTGAATTGGGAGAGCCGACCGGTCCCGAAATGGATGCCATCTTCGGATCTCTGCCTGACGAGACCACCTTGAGGCAAGTTCTTACCTTTTACGAGGAGCAGAACCGAGGCGACCTGATCGGCCTCACTTCCCGGGAAGTGAGCAAAAAGCTCACACCTGTCCGCAGTGCCGTTGATCGCTTCGTGACCTTCGCCAAGGCAGACATTCCCCTCAAAAACATCAACAAGGGCATGGTCAACGCCTACAGGTCCCACCTTATCCATCAGATCGAGACCGGAAGTATACAGGCGAATACGGCGAACAAGCTCCTGATGCATGTTCGGAAGATCATCACATTCTATATCAACAACATGGACACGGATTACTCCAACCCATTTTTGGGAATCCGGCTGAAAGAGGAAAAAGCGGCTCGCCCTGCCTTCACCGTCACGTTCATCAAGACGAAATGGCTTTCGGGCAATCACTTCACCTCCCTCAATGAGGAAGCTCGCGGTGCCCTGTTTGCAATGATCGACACCGGATGCGGACCGAAAGAGGTTTGCGGTCTGGCTCCAGAAGACATTCATGTCGAAGCGGAGATTCCCCACATCATCGTCCGCCAGAACCAGTACAGGAGCCTCAAAACCGCCCACAGAGGCCGCATCATCCCTCTGGTTGGTCAATCGCTGCTGGCTTTCCAGAAAAACCCAAATGGTTTCCCGTCGTACCGGCGGCCCACAGGCCAGGATGCTCTTTCAGGCGTGATCATGAAGCATCTTCGCAGCAACAACCTCCTCGAAACAACGGGCCATACCGTATACAGCCTCCGCCACTTGTTTATGGACAGGATGAGGAAACATCAGCTCCCTGAAGAGCTTCAAAGTTATCTCATGGGACACAAGCATCCAACCATGGGTGCTCACTACGGCTCAGGATATGAAACTTCACACGTGCTGTCGTATATGAAAAAATTGGAGTTAGACTGGAAATAGCAGTGTAAATTTGCCGATAAATAAGTTATATTAATACTAATGCTTCGGCAGAAACTGCCGCAAATGGATGGACCCGTGCGGCCGGGTCATTTTTTAAGGAATGAACGATAATTGCAACAAAGAGGAGCAAGAATGGCTTCTCGAGCATCTACCTATATTGGGCAACAAAGCAATTTTAAGCGGCAACCAGAAAGTTGTAGATCTGGTTAATTTCTACTGGCAGTTGACGCAAAGCCAATTGCAAGCCTCCAAGCCTTTATGGCGAGAGGCGGCCTGAACGATCACCACATTCGCGACTGATTGGTAGCCCTCGGGCTACCCGGCGGCGTTTGGGTGACTTCGCTCTCGGCCGCTGTCGGTGCTTTATATTTTTTTGCAACGGTCGTTAAATGCCTTAGCGACCGAAGTGATTTCTATTACTTATAGTCTATTTAGGTTATTCATATGAAAACATTCCACAATCACATCCCGCAGGGATATTCGGACAGTTCACTGTCCGAATCATTCAACAAATGGCTACCAGAGCTTTTCCTGAGAAAATCTGTTTTTGATAAACCCGATCTGGATCCGTCAAACAAGGAAATGATGTCTTCCTATCTGGAGCGACACCTGTACCTTGTCAGCATGAATCTTCGAGGAGGAATAGGAATAGTCTCCGACAAGAAGGCTCCTATAAGATCGGGCTTCCTTTTCGACAGCATCTATAAGGGCTGGTATCTGTCAGTCTGCAAGCGGCTCCTGGGCAAGAGGTACAATAAGAAATTTAATCGGCAGCCCTTCACCGTGGCCTTTCTGGACGTAGAAGGGACAAGGTATTTTTCAGCCCCGTCAACTTTTCAGATGCCACATATTCACTCATTGATGCTGGTTCACCCGTCATCAGCCTCGCGATTTGAACTGCTTTCCAAATCCGAGCAGTTCACGAAAATCAACGACACCCGTATTTCGGATATCGATATTCGGCAATTTCGTGATGATGGCCGGTTCATCGGACCGATGATGACCTATGCTGCCAAGTTCACCCGCCAAACGCTCACCAATGGCCGGCCTGATAAAACTTGGTCAGCCTATCCCGACGTACAGAGCTTGCACTATCCATTCTATCGGGTTCTGGATGGCGAGCAGAACGTTCAGACGGCGTGAAACACTATAGATAATTCTGTTTCACGGCTAAGCCCATTTCGGCCACCTGATGTGGTCACTGGCACTCACATCAGACGATTTTTGAAACACTACATGGCTGTAGTGTTTCATGCGGCATGGATCAGAAAGTCAGCATCCCTTCAGCCTGATCGCCGCCCCGGAGACAGCGTCGCCTTTGATCCTTCAACATCAACATTTGTCTCGAAAAAGTCTCTAATGTCGCAGTCCAGTGCCACTGCCAGCTTGGACAGTGTCTGCACGGTGGGATTTTTTGCGCCCCTCTCAATATGGCCGACGTACGCCCGCTCAACACCTGCGCGCAGTGCGAGCTCGTCCTGAGAAATGCCCTTCGAAACCCGGATGCGACGCAGATTAAGCGCCAATAGCTCTTGTATCTCCATCAACTGACAAGAGCATGCCCACTTTTCTGTAACCACGTTTGAAAAAACGTGGTATTATCGGACACGAATCATGGTGTGAGTTGGGGCGCTTAGGGCGGTTTCATGCTTATCGATCCAAACGGAAAGCGGTTGTACCTGACCGCTGCCGAACGTCATTCCTTTCTCAATGCAGCCGCAAGGATGCCGGGTGGGGTCCGTTCTTTCTGCGAAACCCTCCACTACACAGGTTGCCGAATATCCGAAGCTTTGAACCTGACGGTCGAGCGCATCGATCTGGAAAATGAGGTCATCGTCTTTGAAACGCTCAAGAAGCGAAGGACTGGCGTCTTTCGGTCGGTCCCTGTCCCGGACAAGCTCCTGAACACACTTGAACTGGTTCATCAGATTCGACGGCCCGGAAAGGCCAATCGATTGCTGTGGCCGTGGTCGCGCGTGACCGCATGGCGGTACGTCAAAGCCGTCATGAAAGAAGCAAAGATTCAAAAGGGACCGCAAGCGTCCCCAAAGGGTTTGCGGCACGGATACGGGGTGAATGCCATCTCGTCCGGTGTTCCGTTGAACATGCTGTCGAAATGGATGGGTCATTCCGCCATCGAGATCACGTCGATCTACACCAATGCAGTCGGCAGCGAACAGAAACAGATTTCAGCCAGAATGTGGGGGTGCCAATAATGGCCAAGACTGTCGATTCCGTAACGCGGGTAAACAACGTTAATGCCGCTGATGTCCAGAATGCCGTGAAAGCCCGCCTGACCGATATCTTCTCGAAGGTGACGACCTCAACAGGATCGCAGAACCAGATCCATTATAAAGGTGGATCGTTCTTCCAGCCGTACGGTTTCAAAGCCACCGCATCCACGGAAACCATCGGTGACGCGACGGTTCTCAAACTGTCAGGAAGCCCGAAGATGAATTTCCTTGGTTACCTCGTTCTCCTCATGGTCGCCGGCCTGGTGATATTCGGTCTTAACTATGGGGAAGAAGGGCTGCTGGCCCTGCCTGCGGCCTTGGTGATGATCATTGCATCGAGGTTGGGGCAAAAGAAAGTGACGCGCCGTCTCCAGCAGGTTTCAGCAGACGTCAGTGGCATCCTTCAATAATCCTTCTGCCAGCAAGCAACCAATCCAATGAGCGAAATCTCCATCCAGGCGGCGTTCCAGACGCGTCAGCCGTTGCTTCCGATCGAAATCGAGCGAGCTTTTATCGACGAACTGGGACAATCCTTCTCAAAGATTGCGATCAGCGAGAAGCGGGGCGTCAAACGCATAAAAGGGCGCATTATTCCCCGCATCTATGCCCCGGTGGTATCGTTCACCGGGGTCCTTGAAGCCGAAACCAAGGACAACAAAGGCCGCCTTCAATTCACAGGCCGCACCCACACCAATGGTTGGTTCTGGAGCATGCTCCTTTTCCTGCTGCTCCTGTTCTTCCCGCTCGTGATCATTCTGATCATCGTGTACTGGCAGCAGACCAAAAAGGCAGTTGCAGGTTTTGAGAAGGCCCGCGACAGGGTTCAGTTCAAGCTGAACGATTGGTGATTATGCTGGCGGCCGTCTGATGCGTATCAGGCGTTAGCCTGCCACAAGCGAAGCACGCCTAAAAGCAGAGTCAACGACTGAATTGCGGCTACATATTCCAGTCCGTATGCTTTAGGTATCGGGGGATCGAGTAGCTGCTATTTAAGTGATTGTTGATCTCGACGATGGATTTCGCTCCTTATGGTCGCCGTTCAGGGTGGGTTTTTAAGTCGTTCGGAAGCGATCGCTCATTCGGCATTGCGCTTCCATCCGAAAGGGCCGAGTCCTAACTTTCAGGCTTGATGCGGATAGGCACAACATAAGTGCCTTTCAACTCAAGGACTGATTTGTGTTGTCCTCAAGGACCCTATACGCTCACCCGCGTCACGGGTGAATTGCCGGAGATTCCATTGATCGATCCCCTACCGATTGCGCTTGAACGGTTTGTTGCGCATTCGGGAGCGCCCCAGCGTGAAACACCTTGCATAACGGATCCAATTGATAGATCTAAGTTCGAATGATGCTCAGTAAACCCGATCCGGTTCTAACAAATTCCCCTGTGTCTGCGATCGAGGCTGTCCGCGCTGGATCGCCCTTCGTCATTTTTAACGGCGATTGCGCCACTCTGCTAGCCGAAATGGCCTCTGGCTGCGTAGACCTTTTTGTAACCTCTCCTCCATACTTTATGGGAAAGTCATACGATTGGTCCTATCGCGTGGAAGACTTCTACAAGGACGTTCGCGCGATTGCACCCAACGCTTCTCGTATTGTCCGGGTGGGTGGAAACATGGCTTGGCAGGTCGGCTACCATGTGACTGACAGTAATCTTCTTCCTCTCGATTTCGCGATCCATGATGTGTTTCGAGCGGACACTAGCATTAATCTGCGTAACCGCATTATCTGGCAGTTCGGTCATGGAACGCACGCAAAACGCCGTTTCAGCGGTCGGCACGAAATGATCCTATGGTACGGTAAGGGCAAGAACAGCTATTTCGATCTGGACAGCGTACGCGTACCCCAAAAATATCCCGGCAAGAAGCACTATAAGGGACCTCGAAAAGGCGAATACAGCGGCAACCCCAATGGCAAAAACCCATCCGATGTGTGGGACATTCCGAATGTTAAGGCAAAGCACGTGGAAAAAACGGCACATCCCTGCCAATTCCCGATCGCACTGGCACAACGCCTAGTTCGAGCTCTTTCACCCACCGGGGGGCTAGTATTTGACCCTTTTAATGGCTCTGGGACAAGCGGCATCGCCGCATGCCTGGAAAATCGGCAATTTCTAGGCGCTGACACCTCTATAGATTTTTGCGAGATTGCCATGGAGCGATATAGGCAATTGCAAGCAAGAACACTTCCCTATCGACCAATCGACAGGCCCATCCTTCAACCTAGTGGCAGGGAAGCCGTGGCAAAGACTCCACCTCACTTTGCTTTTCAAGAACAGGATTAAACGATGGCCAAGGCCGCAAAAGCTGCAAATGCAAAGCCCGCGAAGAAGCCCTCGAAACAAGTGGGAGTGAAGACTGGGGCACTGCCTAAGCAACTCGCGGTCCCCGCTCTACGTATCGTGCAAGGTAACAACACTTTCTACGCCTTCAGTTTGAAGGCGTCTCAGCTTTGGCCGATGGTTTCGATCAACAGGCGATCGGAAACGGAAGATCGCGGTTATCAGCGGGTCCTCTCGAACGCACGCGTCGAAGCAGTTGCAAACCACATTCGCTCTGGTCGTCCCGTCCCGAACAGTGTTCTCGTCTCGCTGGATAGCGCCACTTACGATAGTACGACTGGCAAACTAAGCATTCCTGCTGGAAAGGATATTGGTTGGGTTATCGACGGGCAGCATCGGATTGCCGGCGCACACGAAGCGTCCTCCGACTATGACATCGAGCTTTGTGTATTTGCATTTGTCGGTGTAGATGAAGAATTCCAAATTGAGCAATTCATTACGATAAACCGTGAGGCTAAAGGAGTCCCCACCTCATTGGTGTATGATCTTCTATCGCATCTTCCCAATCGCAAGAAGCCAGGGGATATCGCCACAGAACGAGCTGCTGAAATCGCAAACGAGCTACGGCACGACTCAAATTCTGCTCTATACAATAGAATAGTAGTTACGCAGGCGCCAACAAAGGGCAAAATATCGATAACCAATTTTGTTCGGAAGATTCAGCCTCATGTACATCCCGAGCGGGGCGTCTTGCGTGTCTTCACTCTTCCAGAGCAGCAGGCTATTATCGCAAATTACTTCGCAGCCTTGAAAAAAGTGTATCCAGAGCAGTGGAATAAGGCCGATAATATCTTTTTCCGAACCGTTGGGTTCGGCGCAATGATGAATATGTTCGAGGAGATATTTACGATTACCACTACCAGCTACAGCGGCTTCACCGTCCAAGACATCGAAAACACGCTCGCAGGCGTGAAGCATTTCGAATTTGCCTCTTGGGAGGCAGGCGGTTCGGGGAATAAGGCTGAGATGGACGCGGCAGCCGAGTTCCGGACCGACTTTAACCGTTCACGTACTACAACCGTATCAAACAGACGTCTGAAACTGTGAGCAAATGGATCAGCAAATGGCATGGCTCATTTCAGCATATCCGTCGTAGATCTGCTGCCGACGTTCGGACCAGCCTAGACGTCGCTACGCCCTTTCTTTTCGAAGCACAAGGCCATGAGAGCGATATTCCTGGATACCTTGATTCGCGTTGGGATACCCTAGCCGGTTCGGAGAACACAGTTATCAGCCTCCCGGGTCGCGACATGAATCTGGTGCGCGACACGCTGATGGCGGCAAGTCGATTTTACCACGTGATAGACTGCGCGAGAGCTCAAGTGCGCCGCGGTGCGATGACTTGGGCGATGGTTGACTCCTACCATGCCTCTCTTCTCGGTGCGAAAGCGATGTTCGCGCTATATGGCCTCTTCGCTTACGGCGTCCACGACCGCACAGTGTTAGTCGACTTTCGGCCCGAGTTCGGCAGCATTGACGATACAAAGAAATTCAAGAAGGCGAATAAGGGAGTGGAGTATCCCATCCGTGTTCTCATCCCCAAAGCTAAATATCTGGAGCAACAGGACATCTGGGCCTTGGTGACGCGGCTTTGCAACATCACAAAAACAGACGAACTTATCGGTCGAATCAATGAAAGTGCCACCTCACCTTTGTCAGCATTTAGAAACGCAACTCTATATGATTCCGTAGCTTGGCATTGGCCTACCGATCTTGTGCCGCCACGCATGGCCCTAGCCAATCGTGTTGCGAGAATCGCTGCAGAAGATGAGTTCCAGAGCGGATCGCTCAAGGCGTTGGCCACAATCTTCGAATTCGTCACCGCAAACATAAAGGAGCTTGGATATGCCTTGAGTTATGATCCGAACAAGCTCTCTCGCATATTTAACAAGCCCGGAACTCCAGTCGGCCTACTCACCTAATACCATTCAGGAGGATAACGCCGAACTTAGAGGATAAATTTGTGACTGGGTTGGATCGAGCCTACTGCCCCAAACCAGCGACCCGTTAAAGGCGTACTCAATGGCCAACATGAAGGCGCGAAGCTGTCATTCACATGACGTCAGACGTAAGTCCACCCCATTCGGAAGAATGGATTTTCGAGTAGGCTTTAGGATCATAGATCAATGCTTACGTACACGGGTTGATTAAATCAAGCTAAAATGGAGCACCCGATATTTCTGGTACATTTTTTGGTACAAAATTATTACGACTCCTACAATTTATATAATAAAATCAAATAAGTAATCTGAGTAAGATCATCTTCCGATTTCCTCCTTCTCCGCCATCAATTCACATTCTCAGCACCCGTGCGGAAACAGCCCAGCCCCAAGCGACAGCTGGGCAGCGTGCCGGTTGGCATGCGACCGTGATCCGGTTCCATACTTGTCGGACAAAGTGTCTCCCGATAAATGCGGGATGTTGCATGCCGTGTCCGTCCTAACTGCGTATCCACCATCGTCGCCATTTCAAGGGCTGTTCCAGTTGAACGGCTTTTGTTCACTCTGCCGGCTCCGTGAAAGGGTTTCCATGCGTTCCTGCCTTCGTTTCGGGTTTCTGACACTTGCCCTTGCCATGCCGATCGAGTGTTTCGCCCAGAATGCGGAAACTTGCACAGCCGCGGATGGATCCTATACGTTCCAGTATCCGCAAGATTTCACGCTGAGCCATATGTTTGCTGACGGCACCGGTGATGTGACGGGTGTCACCGCCTCCTCCATGGACAACGGCGATGTCAGCATCACCTTCCTTGGGCCGCGCGATCCGGGCGACATTGCAGAAGTCAGCGAGCAAAACCAGCAAGCCATTGTCGATGAATTCACAAAGGCCATTGCAGTTCTGTCATCGATCAGGTTCCAGTCGTCGAAGATGACGACGATGCTCGGCCAACCTGCCGTCGACATGGTGTTCACCAACAAGAGGTTCAAAACCGTCGCGATCAACCGTTACGTCTTCACGGTGCACGACGGCAAAGCCTACAATTTCGAGTGCATTTATCGCGAGGAAAAGGCAGAGCAATTCGCGCCCGCCTGCGATTTTGCTGTTTCTACCGTCAGCATGTCGGCCGCCAATGCGAGTTCATCCGATGATACGGAAGAGGACAGCAGCGCCGGCACATCGGCAGCCGGATCCTGCACCGAACAGGAACTCAACCGCCGTACTGTCGAGGTTACGGAACTGGCCTCCAGCCTGCTGATGAAGGATCAGTCGCCAGCGGCGATCGCACGGGTGAAAGAGGCGTACGACGCAGCGGCAGGGATCGATGCACGGGCAGGTTCACAGCCGTCCGGACAGGATTGCCTCGACGTCGACGCGATCATCGAAACACTGAGGTAACAGGCTTTTCGGAACATAGGGTCAGGAAGCCGACCAGACTGCATGCGGCGCGGGGGGGTCATTCCGCCCATTCCGGGTCGCCGGTGAAGACGACGGTGAGCCAGCGGTCGGGTCCCTCACCGCCGACCGCCTCACCGATCTCGTCACGCAGCGCATCCCATTCGCCGATGGTGCGGGCAGGCGCATCGGCGGGTACGATGAAATAAAGCTCGATTTCTCTGGAACGGCCAACCCGCGCCACATAGGCGCGATATGAAGCAAGGCTGTGTTTTTCCACAAAGGCCTGCGCCACCGTGTCGACATGCGCCTTGAGACCGGAGGGCGTGACAAGGAAGATGTCGGCCAGCGCCTGCCGGACGGTCGAGACCGGCAGCGGGATGATGAGCAGGCACACGATCGCCAGCACGGCCGGATCAATATAGGGCGAAATCCACTGCCATTCGGTGCCCTGCACGGCATAGCCGATGCAGAACGCGACCAGCAGCGCGGCGGTGATGCCTGCTGACATGATCCAGCCCTTGACGTCGAGCCGCACGAATTCGGACCCGATCCTGCGGTTGGCGCGCGCCTCGACCATGGCGATGGAAGCGCAGGCGACAACGGTGACGACCGCATAGACGATGGCCCAGCCGAACTCGAGCTCCCGCCCACCTTCAAGCAGGCTGCTGACCGCATTGACCAGCGCATAGACCGCGACACCGATCAGCAACGTGCCGTTCAACCCCAGCACCATCGGCTCCAGATGCCAGAACCCCATGGAGAAGCGCTCCCGCAGCTTGCGCGACAGCCCTCTGGACACGGCATAGGAGGTTATGAGGTTGACCACGAACAGCGACAGCAGGCTCATGCTGGCGTCGATCAGCGAATAAACGCCATCGAAGATGATCGAGAACGAACCCGAAATCAGACCAAAGCAGATCCCTAGCGACGAGATCACCAGCGTCACGGCAACGGAGGTTCTGAGCACGCCGCGTTCGTCACTCAGATCGAAGAATGCGGGCTTTTCGGACATGGTTTTGCTGTGAGCCTGAGGTCTGTGATGGAAAGCGGGCCGCGATGAAGCGCGTTCGGAACGCGGTATATTCTGCGGTGCAGAATATCCGGGGTCAGTGTCTCAGGGTCAAGGCATACCCAAAAAATGATCGGGAAAACGGGCGGGATGAGTGCATTTGCAGCCACGCTCCGCAGCTAATTTTGATACGAACTGAACGCCCGCGCATCGCCTGCCGCCGTCCCGCGTCACCGCCGTGGTTGCGTACGGGTGGACGATCTTCGTCGCGCAGGGTATCTGCCACAGGTGATCGGCACCGGCCTTTCGCCGACATCCGGCCGCCGCATTCCGGCGGGCAGTTGCGGCAGCGGACGGCGAGGTGCAACCAGCAGCCATCGGGGCAGGCATGTTTCGTTTCATCCATTCCAGCGATCTGCATCTTGGCAAGCGCTTCGGCAATTTTTCAGGCGACCTGCCGGTCAGGCTGCGCGAGGCGCGGCATGCCGTCATCGCCAGACTGGCAGGACACGTACTGGAACATGGAGCCGGGACGGTGCTGCTTGCGGGCGACACGTTCGATACGGAAACCCCGGCCCCGGACGTGCGCCGGCAGGCGCTCGCCGAAATGGCCCATCATGCGTCCGTGCGCTGGGTGATCCTGCCCGGCAACCACGATTCCCTGCAGGCAACGCAATTGTGGACGACACTGAAGGCGGAAGTTCCGGAAAATGTGGTGCTGGCGACCGAGCCCCGCCCCATCGAGCTGGCCGCCGGCGTCACCCTGCTGCCCGCTCCCTGCACCACGCGTCGTCCCGGCCGCGACCTGAGCGCGTGGATGGATGCGCAGGCGACGCCGGAAGGGTCGCTGCGCATCGGGCTTGCCCATGGCGCGATCCAGAGCTTTTCCGAAGACGCCGCGGCAAGCGAGGTGATCGCGCCGGACAGGGCGCGGCGCGCCGGCCTCGATTATCTCGCGCTCGGCGACTGGCACGGCGCCATACAGATCGATCCCCGCACGCATTACAGCGGCACGCCCGAGCCCGACCGCTTCAAGCACGAGCGTCCCGGCAAAGCCCTTCTGGTGAGCCTTGCCGGCCCTTCCGCCATGCCTGAGGTGACGCCGCTTGCCACGGCAAGCTTCAGCTGGAGCACACTCGAACTTCACCTGCTCGACGGCGACGATCCCGTTAGCGCCATGGAAGCCGTGCTGCCGACAGGCAGGGACCGCCGCCATTGCCTTTCGCGCATCGTGGCATCGGGTCAAAGCCATCTCGACGGCCACGCAAGACTGGTGCAGGCGGTTGAAAGTGCCGCCCCGGATTTCGCCTTCCTCGAACTCGATGACGCGGATCTTGCAATCCAGTGCGAAATTGCCGATCTCGACCTGATCGACCGCGCCGGCGCCCTCCGCGAAGCCGCCAATGCGCTGCTGGCGGAGGCTTCCGACGAAAGCCGCTCGGCAGCCGATCGCGACATAGCGCGCGCGGCGCTGGCGCGGCTTTATTCCCTTGCGCAGGGAGCCACGACATGAAGATTTCAGCGCTGCGGCTGTTCAACGTCAAGCGCTTCGGCGGACGCGGAGTGGCGATCGAAGACATTGGCGACGGCGTCAACGTGCTGTCGGAGGCCAACGAGTTCGGCAAGTCGACGAGCTTCGAGGCCCTGCATGCGCTGTTCTTCCAGCCGCATTCGAGCGTGTCGGCCGATGTGCGCAGCCTGCGGCCCTACAGTGGCGGCAACCCGCTCGTGGAAGCCGACATCGCCACGGCCGAAGGGCGGTTTCGCATCACCAAGCAATATTATGGCGGCCGCTCGGCACGGGTGACGGATCTGGGCAGCGGACGGCTGATAGCACAGGCCGATGAAGCCGAAAACTTCATTGCCGGGCTGATCAGGGGCGGCAGCGCCGGACCGGCGGGACTGCTCTGGGTCCGGCAGGGCATCACC
Source organism: Aquamicrobium lusatiense (assembly GCF_014201615.1). NCBI lineage: Bacteria > Pseudomonadati > Pseudomonadota > Alphaproteobacteria > Hyphomicrobiales > Phyllobacteriaceae > Aquamicrobium > Aquamicrobium lusatiense. Next base: position 149,251 of record NZ_JACHEU010000001.1, read on the forward strand.
GGCATCGAGGCACGCAGGAAATCCGAAGAAGACAGCGAGAAGCAGGCGCGCGCGGGCCTTCTCGAATCCGTGCAGGGCGAGGTGGAAGCCATCACCGGCGGGCGGCGCATGGCCGAGATCGCCAGGGTGGTCAGCGAAGAAATCGAGAAGCTGGTGACGAAGCGAGGGCCGAAGGCAGGCGGGCGCTACGCCGCCGCAATCGAAACCCGCGACAGGCTCACCGCCGAAGAACAGAGACTGTCGGCCGAAGTCACGTCCCTGCGCGCAGCACTCGACCAGCGCGCCGCTGCGGCGAGACGGCTTTCCGAACTCGAGCAGCCGCAGGACAGGCAGGAGCGCCGGGCTGCGGTCGAAAAGGCGCAGGCGGCCCTGAACGCGGCGAAGTCGCAGAGAGAAATGCTGAATGCGGCCGAAGCCAAATGGCAGCTCAGCCGCGACCGCCGCGATCTTCTGGCGCAAAATTGCGGAACCTTGCTGGAAGCGCAGGAAAAGGCGCAGGCACTGCGGGGCAGGCTGGAAGAAGCAGAAAGCCGCCACGCGCAAGCCACTGAAAAGCGGCGCGAAGCCGCCGCCGCGATGAGCGCGGCGCGTGCGCAGGCAGAAGCAGCGGAACAGCAGGAACAGGAAACCCGCGATCTGCTTTCCCGGCTGGATGCCGCCCTGAAAGCGCGTGATGCCGCACAGCGCCACGCAGCCTTACTGGAAAGGCTGAAGCTGGCCGAAGATGCCCGCCTGTCGCTGGAACAGGCCGAAGCAAAACACGCGCTTATTAAGATCGACCCGAAAACTATCGACGATCTTCAGGCACTTGAGGTTGAGATCGCCCGACTGCGCGCCTTGGGGGATGCCGCGCGTCCGTCAATAGCGATCGTCTATGAACCGGGCGCGGACCATCCTATACATATGGATGGCGTTGCGCTGGCGGATGGCGAGGAGCGCCGCTATGACGGCGAGGCACACCTGTCGGTACCCGGCATCGGCGCCATCACCCTGCGCTCGAACCGCCCTGCCCCGGACGACAGCAGGCTGAAGCAGGCCGTGGAAAAGCGGCGCGCCTTGCTTGCGGCGCTGGAAGCCGATGACCTTGCAGCCGTCAGGGCACGTCACGAACAGGCACAGCAGATCGCTATCGAGATGCAGGGCCTGCGCAGCCGCCTGTCCGCGCTGGCACCCGCAGGGCTGGCAAAGCTGCGCGAAGAGGTCGCCGCGCAGGAACCCGCCGCCGCCGAAGCGGTCGAGATCACCGGCGAGCCGGAAGAGATCCGGGCCGCCCACGCGCAGTCGGATGACAACCGCAAGGCTGCACGGCAGGCGCTGTGGGAGGCCGAACCCCTGCAGCGCATCGCCGATGAGGCGTTCATCGCAGCACAAACCGATCTCGCAGCCCTGCGCGCTGAGCTTGTCCAGATCGAGGTTACCCTCGGCCCGGAGGACGGCCGCGCCGAGCGCCGGCAGGAACTGTCCGGGCAGCTCGACGAAGCCGTGCTCAAGCTTGAAGCCGACGGGGCTGAGCTTCAGAAGCTGCGCGACAGCGCCGCCGATCTGGAATCGGTCGAGGCCACGCTGCGCCGGGCTCGCTCGGTCGAGGAGGCGGCCGAAAAAGAAGCCGCGGCGTTGCGCGAGACGATTGCCGAACTGAACGGCCTGATCAGGGCTTTGGCCGACGACGCCGTCGAGGAGAAATGGCACGAGACCCGGGAAGCCCTTTCGGCCGCGAATGCCCGCGTCGCCGCGTTTGAGAAAGAGGTCGGCATCCTACAAAGACTGTCTTCGGCGCTGGAGAGCGCCCGCACCGAGGCCAGCGATCTCTATCTCAAGCCTGTCATCACGGAACTGCGGCCGTTGCTTGGGCTCCTGTTCGACGATGTTGCGATCAGCTTCGACGACAAGACCCTTTTGCCGCGAACCATCCTGCGCAACGGGCAGGAAGAAGAGGTGGAACGTCTCAGCGGCGGCATGCGCGAGCAGCTCTCGGTGCTGACACGGCTGGCCTTCGCGCGCCTGCTCGCCCGCGACGGCCGCCCGACGCCGGTCATTCTGGACGACGCGCTGGTCTATTCCGACGACGACCGCATCGAAAAAATGTTCGATGCGCTGCATCGCCAGTCGCGCGACCAGCAGATCATCGTCTTTTCCTGCCGTCAGCGTGCCTTCCAGAAGCTGGGCGGCAACATACTGAGGATGACCGACTGGCAGCCGTGAACCGTTACACGGCCAGCGAGTGGCGCGCAGTACCACGCCCGAGATAACTGTCGAATTCGGCCGCGACGGAGCGCACATGGGCGCGTGCGTCGGGCTGCACCATGAAGCTGCCGTCCTGCCGGACGAGCACATCGGGGAAGCGTGCGCACATGGTGCGCGCCTCGTCGACGACCGCACCGGCCGCCGTGCCGAAACGCACCGACGCCTCGTCCACCGAAAAGCCGAAGTCGCACATCAGCCGCTCGATCACCCAGGCGCGGACGCGGTCCTCGCCGGAAAGCTCGAAGCCGCGCATCACCGGCAGCGTTCCGGCCTCCACCGCCCGCCGGTAATCGCCCATGGCGGTAGTGTTCTGGGCGTAGCCCTCGCGCATGCCGCTGACCGACGATGGTCCGAGCCCGATCAGCGTTTCGCAGCCATCGTCGGTGTAGCCCTGAAAATTGCGCCGCAGCGCGCCACGACGCGCAGCCAGCGCAAGGCTGTCGCCCGGCAGGGCGAAATGATCGAGGCCGATCGCCTCGTAGCCGGCCTCGCGAATGAGGGCAGCAGCCCGTGCCGACTGCGCCATGCGCGCCTCGCGGCCGGGCAGCGCGGCTTCGTCGATCAGTTTCTGGTGCTTCTTGAACCATGGCACATGGGCATAGCCGAACAGCGCCACCCGGTCGGGCTTCAGCGACAGCGAAAGCGCCACCGTATCGGCGATGCTGTCGACGCTCTGGTGCGGCAGGCCGTAGACGAGATCGAGATTGATGGCCGAAACGCCCCGCGCGCGCAGGCCATCGACCACGGCGCGCGTGTCCTCGAAGCTCTGCTCGCGATTGATCGCCTTCTGCACTTCGATGCGAAAATCCTGCACGCCGAGGCTGGCGCGCGTGGTGCCGACGGCGGCGATGGCGTCGAGACGCGCCTCGTCCATGTCGGTCGGATCGATCTCGACGCTGACCGACACATTCGCGGTAAAGCGGAAGTTGGCGCGCAGCGTGTCGATGAGGCGCTGCAGATCGTCAGGCGTCAGAAGCGTGGGCGAGCCGCCACCAAGATGCACAGCTCCCACCTGCACGGTTTCAGGCAAGGCTTCAGCAACCAGCGCAATCTCGCGATAAAGCGCCCCAAGATAGGCGGCGACCGGCTCGTAACGCAGCGTATGGCGCGTATGGCAGGCGCAGAACCAGCAGAGCCGGTCACAAAACGGGATATGAATATAAAGCGATACCGCCTCGCCGTCCTTCACCGCGGCCATCCAGCGGCGCACGGTTTCATCGCCGACGCCTTCGTGGAAATGCGGCGCGGTCGGATAGCTCGTATAGCGCGGAGCAGTGTCGGCGAATTTGAAAGCGGTTTGCGCAGACATGAAACCTCCTTGTCATACGCAAAACTCTGACGTGAAGTAATTCACCCTGCGTTGACCCTGATCAAACCCCGCACGACAAGACAAACTGACGCGGCGCGTCAATTGCGCTAAGGTGCTATCGATGAACCGAAAGGTGGCCAGATCGTGCGCAAGGACGTTCATACTGACGGTATTCCCGTATTGTGCGTGTCCTGCGAGGCGCGTCACAAGGGCGTTTGCGGCGCGCTTGAGCCTGAGCAACTCGTTGCGCTGGCAAAGACCTCACATAAGCATCATGCCGAAAGCGGTTCCGAACTGCTGGGCGACGCCGAGAAGATCGACACCTATGCCAATGTTCTGTCGGGCGTGGTGAAGCTGACCAAAACCCTTTCGGACGGACGCCAGCAGATCGTCGGCCTGCAATTCGCGCCGGATTTCCTCGGCAGGCCATTCAAGACCGAAAGCGAGCTGAACGCCGAGGCCGCCACCGAGGTCTCACTGTGTTCCTTCCCGAAAGCGTCCATCGAGCGGATGATGCAGGCGTCGCCCGAACTGGAACGACGGCTCTACAAGCAGGCGCTCAAGGAACTGGACGACGCCCGCGAATGGATGGTGACCCTCGGGCGCAAGACCGCGGCGGAAAAGATCGCCTCCTTTCTGCTGATGATCGCGCGCCACATCGATCCTTCGGCAGCCCCGGACCGCAACTCGGCCAGCTTCGACCTGCCGCTGACCCGTGCCGACATCGCCGATTTTCTTGGCCTGACCATAGAAACCGTCAGCCGCCAGCTCACACGTCTGCGCGCCGACAAGGTCATCACCATCGAGAACAACCGGCACATCCTCGTGCCGGACCTCGCGCGGCTGGAGGCCCGGGCCGGAAACTGACCGGTTCGGCCCCTCACGCTTCCATGCAGCCAATCTCGGGCAATACATGCTCGCGCTCGAAGGCAACATGCCGGCGCTGGCCTTCGAAGAAACCACGCAGCATAAAGCCCAGCGCCTCGGGATTGTCGACGCTGCCATCGCGCCCGAGCAGGAGAAGGGCTTCGCTCAGTTCTCCGGCGAAGCACTCGTCCTCGACATGCTCGGCCAGCAGCCTCTCCAGCGAACCTCGCCCTCGTCCGCGCTGCTCAAGCGCGCGCTCATAGGCCGGCAGCAGCGTTTCCTCCTCGAAACGGTGAATGCCGCGCACCAGCGGCTCCAGCTCGCAGGCGATCATCAGGCATTTGCGGCGATCGACGCTCGCCGGCAGCGAGTCGGCCACTTCCTCAAGCAGGCCGCACAGCCGCAGCATCTGCGCGTGGGCCAGTTCTACGATGGCGATCATGCTCTCCTGACAGCGCGGCTGGCGCGCCTCTCCTCCCTGCAGGGTCGTTATCCGTATGGTTTTCATTCTGCCTGACCCGATCGAATGCGACACACAATGGCTGCGGCGACGCGTCACGGCGTTGACATGGATCAATGCGCTTCACGCTGGAAACACCCAATGAAGAAGGATGCCGGCAGATGTCATCTGCGCTGCCGGGCAAGGATCGGGGACTCTGGATGACCAACGGACCATATATCGTCGGCCTGGGCCTGTTTGCGTTCATCGCCCTTCTGGGGGCGGGATTCGCAGCGGACCAGCCCTTCGCCCAGCACATGTGGGTGCTGTTCTTCGTACTCGTCGGCGCGACCTTCGTGCTAATCCGCCGCGCGCAGTTCGCGCCCGCGCAGGCGCCCGATCCGGACGCCTACATGGACGGGCCGATCCGCTACGGCTCGATTGCCACCATCTTCTGGGGGGTGATCGGCCTGACCGTCGGCGTGGTCGTGGCGTTGCAGCTTGCCTTCCCCGATCTCAACATCGAGCCCTGGTTCAATTTCGGCCGCATGCGGCCGCTGCACACCTCGGCCGTCATCTTCGCCTTCGGTGGCAACGCGCTGATCGCGACATCTTTCTATGTGGTGCAGCGCACCTCGCGCGCGCGCCTCTTCGGCGGCGATCTCGCCTGGTTCGTGTTCTGGGGCTATCAGCTCTTCATCGTCATGGCGGCCACCGGCTATCTGCTCGGCATCACCCAGAGCCGTGAATACGCCGAACCGGAATGGTATGTGGACATCTGGCTGACCATCGTGTGGGTCGCCTATCTGCTGGTCTTCCTCGGCACCATCCTGAAGCGCAAGGAACCCCACATCTATGTGGCCAACTGGTTCTACCTCGCCTTCATCATCACCATCGCCATGCTGCACATCGTCAACAATCTGGCGGTGCCGGCATCCTTCGTGGGCTCGCGCTCCTATTCGCTGTTCTCCGGCGTGCAGGATGCGCTGACGCAGTGGTGGTACGGCCATAACGCGGTCGGCTTCTTCCTCACCGCCGGCTTCCTCGGCATGATGTACTATTTCGTGCCGAAGCAGGCCGACCGTCCGGTCTATTCCTACCGGCTGTCGATCATCCACTTCTGGGCGCTGATCTTCCTCTACATCTGGGCCGGCCCCCATCACCTGCACTACACCGCCCTGCCCGACTGGGCGCAGACGCTGGGCATGGTGTTCTCCATCATGCTGTGGATGCCTTCGTGGGGCGGCATGATCAACGGCCTGATGACGCTCTCGGGCGCATGGGACAAGATCCGCACCGATCCCGTCATCCGCATGATGGTCGCGGCCATCGCCTTCTACGGCATGGCCACCTTCGAAGGCCCGATGATGTCGATCAAGGCGGTCAACTCGCTGTCGCACTACACCGACTGGACCATCGGCCACGTCCACTCCGGCGCGCTCGGCTGGAACGGCCTGATCACCTTCGCCGCCCTCTACTTCATGGTGCCGAGACTGTGGGGCCGCGCGCGGCTCTACTCCGAGCGCCTCGTGGTGTGGCACTTCTGGCTCGCCATGATCGGCATCGTCGTCTACGCGGCCGTGATGTGGGTGTCGGGCATCATGCAGGGTCTGATGTGGCGCGAATACGACGAGCAGGGCTTCCTGGTCTATTCCTTCGCCGAAACCGTCGAGGCCATGTTCCCCTACTATCTGATGCGTGCGCTGGGCGGTGCCCTCTACCTCGCCGGTGCAATCATCATGGCCTACAACCTCACCATGACCATTCTCGGCCACCAGCGCGAGGAGGAGCCGATCGGCGGCAAGGCCGCTTCGCCCCGCCCCGCTGCCGTGCCGGCCGAATAGGAGTTTGACCGAATGGCTCTTCTTGACAAGCATCGCGTCATCGAAAAGAACGCCACGCTTCTTCTGGTCGGCTCTCTCTTCGTGGTCTCGATCGGCGGTATCGTGGAAATCGCACCGCTGTTCTATCTCGAGAACACCATCGAGAAGGTGGACGGCATGCGGCCCTACTCGCCGCTGGAACTGGCCGGGCGCAACATCTACATCCGCGAGGGTTGCTACGTCTGCCATTCGCAGATGATCCGCCCCTTCCGCGACGAGGTGGAACGCTACGGCCACTACAGCCTGGCGGCGGAATCGATGTACGATCACCCGTTCCAGTGGGGGTCCAAGCGCACGGGGCCGGACCTTGCCCGCGTCGGTGACCGCTACTCCAACGAATGGCACGTCCAGCACCTCATCGAGCCGCGCTCGGTGGTGCCGGAATCTGTGATGCCGAGCTACGCCTTCCTGAAGGACAAGAACCTCGACATCCGCAATTTCGAGACGCATCTGGTCGCCAACCGGCGCGTCGGTGTGCCCTACACCGACGAGATGGTCGAGAACGCGGTGGCCGACCTGCAGGCGCAGGCCGATCCCAACGCTGACACGTCCGGCGTCGAGGAGCGCTATCCGAAGGCCAAGCTCGGCGATTTCGATGGCGATCCCAACCGCCTGACCGAAATGGACGCGCTGGTCGCCTATCTCCAGATGCTCGGCACGCTGGTCGATTTCACCAGCTACGACGAGCCCGACGGCTCGCGCTAGGAGGCTTCCATGGAAACCTACACCTATCTGCGCCAGCTCGCCGATTCGTGGGGGCTGCTGTTCATGACGCTCTTTTTCATCGGCGTCGTGATCTTCGCCTTCCGCCCCGGCAGCCGCGAACAGGCCGACGAAGCCGCCCGCATTCCGCTCAAGGACGACTGACATGAGCCACAAGGAAATCGACGAAATCAGTGGCGTCGCCACGACCGGCCATGAATGGGACGGCATCAAGGAACTCGACAATCCCATGCCGCGATGGTGGCTGTGGACTTTCTACGCCACCATCTTCTGGGCACTCGTCTACACCATCGCCTATCCGGCATGGCCGCTGGTGAACTCTGCGACCTCCGGCCTGCTCGGCTGGTCGAGCCGTGCCGATCTGCGCACCGAGCTGACCGCGGCGGAAGTTGCCAAGGGCGATTACGTGGCTGCCATCGAAAAGGCTTCGGTCGAAGAGATTCTGGCCGACGACACCTTGCGCCAGTTCGCCATCTCGGCGGGCGCTGCGGCCTTCAAGGTCAACTGCGTGCAGTGCCACGGCTCTGGCGCGGCCGGTTCGCCCGGCTATCCGAACCTCAACGACGACGAGTGGCTGTGGGGCGGTTCGCCCGAGGAAATCCGCACCACCATCGCCCACGGCATCCGTTTCGCCGGCGATGAGGACACCCGCATTTCCGAAATGCCGGCCTATGGCGACATTCTCAGCCGCGAGGAGATCGCCGACGTCGTGAAGCATGTCGTGGCGCTGTCCAGCGGCGGCGATCTCACCGGCCCCGGCGCCGAAACCTTCGCCAACAACTGCGCCGCCTGCCATGGCGAGGCCGGCAAGGGCGGCCTCGAATTCGGTGCGCCGGACCTCACCGACGCCATCTGGCTCTACGGATCGAGCCCCGCCGAAATCACCGCCCAGGTGCGCCAGCCGCGCCATGGCGTGATGCCGGCGTGGCAGGCGCGTCTCGGAGAGACGACAGTGAAGGAACTGACCGTTTACGTCCATTCGCTCGGCGGGGGCCGCTGATCCCAACCTCCGGTCCCAACCTGCAAAGGGGCCGGGCGATAAGCCGGGGGGCTGGAGGGTCCGGCAGCAATGCCGGGCCCTCTGACGCGCATGGATGTCACTGTGCCGCACCCTGTGCTTGACCCAGATCAAGCCAGCCGGGGCAGGTTCAGGGCATGGCTGGACGGCGGTTAGGTACGGTCAGGAGAAGAGTATGTCCGGCACAGTCGAGTTCGAACGCCATGACGCGCAGGCGGTCAACTCTGCCAAACTGCGCCAGCCGCTCTACGCCGCGCGCAAGAAGATCTTTCCCAAGCGCGCCAACGGCTCGTTCCGCAATTTCAAATGGCTGATCATGGCCATTACGCTCGGCATCTACTACCTGACGCCGTGGATTCGCTGGGACCGTGGCCCGCATGCGCCCGATCAGGCGGTTCTGGTCGACATCGCCAACCGCCGCTTCTATTTCTTCTTCATCGAAATCTGGCCGCAGGAGTTTTTTCTCGTCGCCGGCCTTCTGGTGATGGCCGGCCTCGGCCTTTTCCTTATCACCTCAACGGTCGGGCGCGCGTGGTGCGGCTATACCTGCCCGCAGACCGTGTGGGTCGATCTCTTCCTCGTCGTCGAGCGCGCCATCGAAGGCGATCGCAATGCCCGCATCCGCCTCGATCAGGCTCCGTGGACGGCACGCAAGATCGCGCTCCGCACCGCCAAGCACGCGATCTGGATCGCCATCGCCGTGGCGACCGGCGGCGCGTGGATCTTCTATTTCTCCGACGCGCCCTATCTGGCCATGGATTTCGCGACCGGGCAGGCAGCCCCCGTCGCCTACATCACCGTCGCCGTCCTCACCGCCACCACCTATGTGTTCGGCGGGCTGATGCGCGAGCAGGTCTGCACCTATATGTGCCCCTGGCCGCGCATTCAGGCAGCCATGCTCGACGAGCATTCGCTGACCGTGACCTACAACGACTGGCGCGGCGAGCCCCGCTCCCGCCACGCCAAGAAGGCTGCGGCGGCCGGCAAGCCGGTGGGCGATTGCGTGGATTGCAACGCCTGCGTGGTGGTGTGCCCGATGGGCATCGACATTCGCGACGGCCAGCAGCTCGAATGCATCACCTGCGCCCTGTGCATCGATGCCTGCAACGGCGTCATGGACAAGCTCGGCCGCGAACGCGGCCTCATCTCTTATGCGACACTGGCCGACTACAACGCCAACATGGCTCTCGCGACAGGCGACGGCGCCCATGACATCCGCCCTTCGCTGGTCCGCGATGCCTCCGGCCGTATTTCCGACGCCATCTCGACCTTTCATCTTGGAAAGCTGTTCAGACCCCGCACCTTCATCTATTTTGGCGGATGGGCGCTGGTCGGCGTACTGCTGATCTACGGGCTGATGACCCGCGACCGGCTGGAGATGAACGTGCTGCACGACCGCAATCCGCAATATGTGGTGCTTTCCGACGGATCGATCCGCAACGGCTACACGGTCAAGCTGCTCAACAAGATCCCCGAACAGCGCACCGTCACCGTCAGCCTGGATGAGCTTCCCGGCGCGACGATGAATGTCGTGGGCCTCGATCATGAGGAAAGCAGCACCATCACGGTGACGCTGGAACCGGATCGCGCGCGTTCGCTCAAGGTCTATGTGCGCCAGCCCCGTGAAGGGGCGAAGAGCCCCGGTAAGGCGCAGCGTCTCGTTTTCCACGTCGAGGACAAGTCCAGCCTCGATTCCGCCGACTATGTGACCAGCTTCGAGAGCCCGGAGTGAGAATGATGAGCCAGCAATTCACCGGCCGCCACTTCCTGTTGATCATGGTCGCCTTCTTCGGCGTCATCATAACCGTCAACGTCACCATGGCCGTCTATGCCAATACGAGCTGGACCGGCTTCGTGGTGCGCAACTCCTATGTCGCGGGCCTCGAATTCAACCGCAAGTCGCGCGAACACCGCGAGCAGGTGGCGCTGGGCTGGAACACGACGGTGACCGGAACCGACGGCACCTTCCGCTTCGCGCTGGCCGACGCCGAAGGCAATCCCGTTGCCCTGAAGGCCGGTACGGCACAGTTCCGCCGCCCGGTGACCGATACCGAGGACACGACGCTGGCCCTGGCACCCGCATCGGGCGGAGCGCTCGACGCGCCTTTCGCGCTGGCTGACGGCGCCTGGATCGTCGAGATCGAGGCCGACGCCGGCCGCGACGTGCCATGGCACGAGATCCACCGCATCATCGTCAGGGACGGGGCCATCAGATGAGTTGCTGCGCGCCCGGAAGCGAAGATCTCGCCAGAGCGCTGGCCGCGCTTCCAACCGGCGAGGAAGTCGCCTTCGCCGCGCGCGATATGGGTGACGGCACGCGGCAGGTCGAGCTGTCCGTGCCGGGCGTGCATTGCGCCGCCTGCATCCACGCCATCGAGACGGCGCTGGGCAAGCTGGATACGGTCGAGCGGGCGCGCGTCAACCTTTCCACCAAACGCGTCAGCGTTCGCTGGCGCGGCGATGACCTGCCTCCGGTGGTATCCACGCTCGATGGGCTCGGCTATCCGCCGCACCTGTTCGACGATGCGCAGGACGGCAGGGACCCGGTGCTTTCGGAACTGCTGCGCGCGCTCGCCGTATCCGGCTTTGCCGCCGGCAACATCATGCTGCTGTCCGTCTCCGTCTGGTCGGGCGCGGAAGGAGCCACGCGCGACCTGTTCCACTGGGTCTCGGCGCTGATCGCCCTGCCCGCGCTGGCCGTGGCCGGCGGCATTTACTACCGTTCGGCGTGGAGCGCCCTGCGCCACGGGCGCATGAACATGGACGTGCCCATCGCCATCGGCATCACGATGGCCTATGCCTTGAGCATCTACGACACCTGGCATTCCGGCACCCATGCCTATTTCGACGCTTCGGTGACACTGCTGTTCTTCCTGCTCATCGGCCGCACGCTCGACCATGTCATGCGCAACAAGGCCCGCGCCGCCGTGGCTGGCCTCGCGCGGCTCAGTCCGCGCGGCGCTCTAGTGCTGTTCGGCGACGGCACCCGCGACTATCGCCCCATCGCCGAGATCGAGCCCGGCATGCGCCTTCTGGTCGCGGCCGGCGAGCGCATTCCCGTCGATGCGAAGGTCGTGCAGGGCGCATCCGACCTCGACTGCTCGCTGGTCAATGGCGAGAGCGCGCCGCTCGCCGTGGCTGCCGGGGCCGAGATACAGGCCGGCACGCTCAACCTGACCGGACCCCTGACGCTGGAGGCCACACGGCCCGCCTCCACCTCCTTCCTCGCCGAAATGATGCGGCTGATGGAAGCCGCCGAGGGCGGGCGCGCCCGCTATCGCCGCATCGCCGACCGCGTATCGGCCATGTATGCGCCGGTGGTGCACCTGACCGCGCTCGTCACCTTCATCGGCTGGATGCTGGCCGGCGCCGACTGGCATCAGGCGGTCACCATCGCCATCGCCGTGCTGATCATCACCTGCCCCTGTGCGCTCGGCCTCGCCGTGCCCATCGTGCAGGTGGTGGCCGCGCGCCGGCTGTTCGAGAACGGCATCATGGTCAAGGACGGGGCAGCCATGGAACGTCTGGCGCAGGCCGACGCCGCCGTCTTCGACAAGACCGGCACGCTCACCCTCGGCCATCCGCGCCTGACCAATGTGCACGAGATCACGCCGCGCCTGCTCGGCATCGCCAGCGCGCTGGCCGCCCATTCCCGCCACCCGCTCTCGCAGGCCATCGCCGAACAGGGGGGAGGCACCCCTGCGCCTGCCTTTAACAAAGTAGAGGAACTGCCGGGCTTCGGCATGGAGGCCAATGCGGGCGATACGATCTGGCGGCTCGGCCGGGCCAGCTGGGCAGAAAATGATTCGCAGGAAAGCGGCACGGTCCTCTCCCGAAACGGTGAAATCGTTGCCCGTTTCACTTTCGAGGATGAGACCCGCGCCGGCGCGCGCGCCACGATCGCCGCGCTCAGGGCTAGCCTCGGCCCGGTTGAGATGCTGTCGGGCGACACGGAAGCGGCCTGCCGCCGCGTCGCCGGTGAGCTTGGCATCGACGTCTGGCGGGCTGCCCTTCTTCCCGCCCAGAAGGTCGAGCGCATCGAGGAGCTTGCGCAGGAAGGCCGCAAGGTGCTGATGGTGGGCGATGGGCTCAACGACGCGCCGGCGCTGGGCGCGGCCCATGTCTCGATGGCGCCTGCTACGGCTGCCGACATCGGCCGCAACGCCGCCGATTTCGTATTCCTGCGCGAGAGCCTCGCCGCCGTGACCACGGCGCGTGACGTCGCCCTGCGTGCCGGCCAGCTCATCCGCCAGAACATCGGCATCGCCATCGTCTACAACATCATCGCCGTGCCGATCGCCATTCTGGGCTATGTCACGCCGCTGATCGCGGCTATCGCCATGTCGGGCTCGTCGATCCTCGTCATCACCAATGCGCTGCGGCTGATGCGCGCCGGCCGTACGGAGGACGAAGGCAAGACACGGCAGGTTACGGAGCCTGCAACGGCATGAGCATCCTCATCTATCTGATACCTGTTGCCCTGTTCCTCGGGGCCATCAGCCTGCTTGGCTTCCTGTGGGCACTGCGCAGCGGCCAGTACGACGATCTCGACGGCGCCGCCGAACGCATCCTGCTTGACCCGGAAGACACGAAACCGAAGTCCTGATTCGTCTCCTCCTCTTCATTCTGCTCCCCCGCAATCAAAGCGCATCCCGCCATTCTGCCGCGGCTTCGCCGCGACACACGATCATGGATAGCAGGACACTCGAACGCAGCCTTTGACAGCGATTCGCGATCTCTGCAGCAAAACCACAAACCAAAGACCGTTTCCGCCAGCACAGAGTTAAACCCCGAAGACGGTTCGACTTTATAATCGGAATGAGAAAATGGTGCTGCCAGAGAGGATTGAACTCTCGACCTCTCCCTTACCAAGGGAGTGCTCTACCACTGAGCTACGGCAGCAACCGGATGCGGCGGACTTCTGCCACATCGTTTCGCCAAGTGCAAGGCTCTAAAACAGCCTGTGCAAAGACGTTGTTTCGAACATGCCCATGCCATATTCATGGAAGCTTATCCAGCCAGCAGGAACACAGGCATGAAGGACAAGAAAGGAACCGCAACCAGCAGCGAAGAAGCGCGCAAGGCACGCTCGGCGGAAGCCTTGAGGGCCAATCTGCTCAAGCGCAAGGCCCAGACAAGAGCCCGACGCGCCGGAGAGGCGGATTCGCGGCCTCAGGGCATCGAAGCTTCCAGGCCCGCTTCGGAAAGCTGATCCGCCCGGCGTTGGCCCCATCGGGGCAATGTGCGTGATCGTCTGATACTTTTGTTGCCAGTGCATTTTCTTGAATGACAGCCGTCTATGGTTTAGACGGACCGCTTTAAACGATTGAAGCGCGCCAGCGGCATCAGCCGTCTCCGGCGCGGCACATCCCAGACCGGCATTCAGCCGGGGAGAGGCATCTTCATGGATCGCATCAGGATCGTCGGGGGCAACAGGCTCTCAGGCACCATTCCGATTTCGGGCGCCAAGAATGCCGCCCTGCCCCTGATGATCGCTTCGCTGCTGACGCGCGAAACGCTGACGCTGGAAAACGTGCCGCATCTGGCCGATGTGGAGCAGCTCATCCGCATCCTCGGCAATCACGGCGTCGATTATTCCGTCAACGGCCGCCGCCCGACGCAGACCGAAGGCTATTCGCGCACCATCAATTTCACCGCCGGCAGCATTGTCGACACCACCGCCCCCTATGAGCTGGTGTCGAAGATGCGTGCGTCGTTCTGGGTCGTCGGTCCGCTGCTTGCACGCATGGGCGAGGCGCGGGTCTCGCTGCCGGGCGGCTGCGCCATCGGCACCCGGCCGGTGGACCTGTTCATCGAAGGCCTGCAGGCGCTGGGCGCCGACATCGATGTCGAGAGCGGCTATGTACTGGCCAAAGCGGCGAAGGGCCTGCGTGGCAACCGCTACCGCTTTCCGAAAGTATCCGTCGGCGCGACCCATGTGCTGATGATGGCCGCCGCCCTCGCCCGCGGAGAAACCGTTCTGGAGAACGCCGCCCGCGAGCCCGAGGTGGTCAACCTTGCCGATTGCCTCAACGCCATGGGCGCGAAGATTACCGGCGCGGGAACCGAGACCATCACCATCGAGGGCGTGGATGAGTTGCACGGCGCCAGCGTTCGCGTCATTCCCGACCGCATCGAGACCGGCACCTACGCCATGGCCGTGGCCATGACCGGCGGCGACGTTCTGCTGGAAGGCGCGCGCGCGGACCTTCTGGAAAGCGCACTGGAAACAATCTCCCGCACCGGCGCGGAAATCACCGTCACCAATGAGGGCATACGCGTCTACCGCAATGGCGCCGGCATCGAGCCGGTGGACATCACCACCGAACCCTTCCCCGGCTTCCCCACCGACCTTCAGGCGCAGTTCATGGGCCTGATGACCATGGCAAAGGGCCGCTCGCACATCACCGAGACGATCTTCGAGAACCGCTTCATGCACGTGCAGGAACTGGCCCGCCTTGGCGCCCACATCACCCTGTCCGGCCAGACGGCGATCGTCGACGGCGTGGCGAAACTGAAGGGCGCACCGGTGATGGCGACCGACCTGCGCGCCTCGGTGTCGCTGGTCATCGCCGGACTGGCCGCGGAGGGCGAAACCATCGTCAACCGCGTCTACCATCTCGATCGCGGCTTCGAGCGGCTGGAAGAGAAGCTGTCGGGCTGCGGCGCGACCATAGAGCGCATCAGCGGCTGATGCCCGGTTCCTGCGGCATCGCGGTTGCACAGACCGGCAAGACAGCCTAACAAAAGGGTTCAGGACAACCCTTCGCAGGTGCGAAACAGGCATGGACAGCCTCAAGCTGATCGCGCTCGACGAGCAGGATCTCAACGTCATTTCCGCCCACGTGCAGGACGCGGTGATGAAGGTGCGCGACCTGCAATATCTGCCCGGCACGCACCGCTTCGTGCTGGCGATGAGCCGTTTTGCCTGGGAAAAGAAATCCGGCTTCCTGCGCAAGCATAATGAGCGCCGGCAAAGCGTGCTGCATTTCGACCGCGTACTCGGCGCAAAGGTGGCCGGGATCGCGCGCGACAAGCCCGACGACGTGCTTTCTTTGCTGGCTGTCAGCTTTGTGCCCACGGACCAGCCGGCCGGCATCATAGAACTCGTCTTCTCCGGCGGCGGAACCATCATGCTCGATGTCGAATGCGTGGAGGCAGGCCTTGCCGATATCGGCGGCGCCTGGCAGGCAACGTCGCGCCCCGCCCACAGGATCTGACACGCATGGCCCTTACCCTCAGACAATCGGATGCGGATTTCGAACAGCGATTTGCCGCCTTCCTGTCGACGAAGCGCGAGGTTTCGGCCGATGTCGAGGCCGTGGTGCGCGACATCATCGCCCGCGTGCGCGCTGAGGGTGACGCGGCCCTCATCGATTACACGAAGCGCTTCGACAGGGCCGACCTTGAAACGCTCGGCATTGCGGTCTCGCGCGCCGACATCGAGGCCGCCTATGGGCAGGCCGATCCGGCCACCATCGAAGCGCTGAAGCTCGCCCGCGACCGCATCCGCTCGCATCACCAGCGCCAGATGCCGAAGGACGACATCTATGTCGATCCGATCGGCGTCGAACTCGGCTCGCGCTGGACGGCGGTGGAATCGGTCGGCCTTTATGTGCCGGGCGGCACCGCGAGCTATCCAAGCTCGGTTCTGATGAACGCCGTTCCGGCGGCGGTGGCCGGCGTGGAGCGCATCGTCATGGTGGTGCCGGCCTCCGGCGGCGTCATCAACCCGCTGGTGCTGGTGGCGGCCGATCTCGCCGGCATTTCCGAAATTTACCGCATCGGCGGCGCGCAGGCTGTCGCGGCGCTTGCCTACGGCACAGAGACGATCAGACCCGTGGTCAAGATCGTCGGGCCGGGCAACGCCTATGTCGCGGCCGCGAAGCGGCATGTGTTCGGCACGGTCGGCATCGACATGATCGCCGGACCTTCCGAGGTTCTGGTGGTGGCAGACAGCTCCAACGATCCCGACTGGATCGCCGCCGACCTGCTGGCGCAGGCCGAGCACGACGCTTCGGCGCAGTCGGTCCTGATGACCGACGATGCCGAATTCGGCAAAGCCGTGGAGGACGCCGTCGAGCGCCAACTGCGCAACCTTTCGCGCGGCGAAACCGCAGCGCAGAGCTGGCGCGATTTCGGCTGCGTCATCCTCGTGGATGATTTCGATACGGCGATCCCGCTCATCGACCGTATCGCGGCCGAACATCTGGAACTGGCGGTGGACGATGCTGACGCTCTGCTGGGCCGCATCCGCAACGCCGGTTCGGTGTTCATCGGCCGCCATACGCCGGAGGTCATCGGCGACTATGTCGGCGGCTGCAATCATGTGCTGCCCACCGCGCGCTCGGCCCGCTTTTCGTCGGGGCTTTCCACGCTCGATTTCGTCAAGCGCACCTCGACCCTCAGGCTCGGTCCTGAACAGTTGCGCGCGCTGGGGCCTGCCGCCATCGCGCTGGCCACGGCGGAAGGGCTGGATGCGCATGCCCGCTCCGTCGCCATACGCCTGAACATGTAGCGCCGATGTCGGACTTCGATCACCAGCGTGACCGGCTCATCGACGTCGAACTTGACGAAACGATCGGCCGTTCCACGCCGGATGTCGAGCATGAGCGCGCCGTGGCGATCTTCGATCTGATCGAGGAAAACAATTTCCGTCCGGTCAACGACGAAAAGCCCGGCCCCTACAAGCTGAAGCTGTCGCTGGTCGATGCGCGGCTGGTCTTTGCCATCACCCGGGAGGACGGCTCGGACGTCGTCACCCATATCCTGTCGCTCACGCCTTTCCGGCGGATCGTCAAGGATTACTACATGATCTGCGAAAGCTATTACGATGCCATCCGCTCGGCCTCGCCCAGCCACATCGAGGCCATCGACATGGGCCGGCGCGGACTGCACAATGAGGGTTCGCAAACGCTGAAAGACCGGCTGGCCGGCAAGATCGACATTGATTTCGATACGGCGCGGCGGCTGTTTACGCTGGTTTGCGTGCTGCACTGGCGAGGCTGACCTGAACGGCGAACCCTCCAAACCGCGCTCAATTCTTTTCATGTGCGGAATGAACGCCGTGCGCTCTCCCATGGCCGAGCTTCTGGCCCGCAGGGTGCTGCCGGCCGATATCTTCATCGCCTCGGCCGGCGTCCATGCCGGCGAACGCGATCCCTTCGTCGATGTTGTCCTTGAAGAAGAGGGACTGTCGCTGGGTGACCGCGAGCCACGCGCGGTGGACGACATAGAGGACGCCTATTTCGACCTGATCATCACCCTTTCACCGCAGGCTCACCATACGGCGATGGAATTCACCCGCACCATGGCGGTGGAAGTAGAGTATTGGCCGACCTTCGACCCGACCTCGATTACCGGCACCCGCGAGCAGCGTCTGGCTGCCTATCGCGAGGTTCGGGAACACCTGAAGGAGCGCGTTGCGACGCGCTTTCTAAAAACGGGCCAATCATGAAAGCCTGAGACGGATCGGGGGCCGCGGCGTTGTCGATGGCGGCAGATCGCGCGCCCTGTCTGCGGTCTGCCTGTCTGCGGTCTGCAGGAATTGCCCGAATCAGGCCGCCGGCTTTTTTGCCGCCTGCCGGAAAGTGAGCCAGAAGCCGACACGGACCAGAAGAACCTGAATGACAAGGATGGCCGCGAACACTCCGGCGATCACGGCGATGCCAGCCTGACTGAACTCGTTCCACATCTGCTGGTCGCCGGAAAGGCCGAAGACGGCAAAGCCGGCCGAGAGGACGGCCGAAACGATGCCGCATAGCAGGGCGACGTTCCATACGCGGCCACCGGCCGGCACCACCTTCTCACGGGAAAACCAGTACTGGCCGGCCACGCCGGCTGCCGCCACGACGACGAGGAACCCCATGGCCGGGTTGTCGAAAGGCACGAAGATCACAAGAATATTCAGAAGAATGGCGAGGACCAGGAACGCGGCCGCAAAGATACCGACGATTGCCGGCGACGACACAGGGCGACTGTCTGCAGAATTCATTGAAACCTTCCCTCGGCACTCAAGTTGATCGTGCGCCGCACTCATTCACAAAACCATGATTGCTGGCAATATGGAAAATGCCGGCCGGATCGCATCATCCTCAGGAAACGAAAAACGCCCGCAACATACATGTTGCGGGCGTTTTTTGGGTTGCCAGTTGGCAGCTTCTTACTGGCCGCTGGTGCTTTCGGCAGGCGTGCCTGCGGGCGCCGTGCTGGCTGCCCCCGCATTGTTGGCGTCGGAACCTTCACCAACAACGGTCTCGACAGCGGCATTGCCGGCCGGCGCCTGAACGTCTTCCTTGTGCTCGACACCCACCATCACGAACCGGATGATGAACAGAATGGCGACAAGCCACGTGGCCGGATGCACATCCCTGAAACGGCCGCTCAGCGTCTTCAGGGCAGCATAGCTGATGAAGCCGAAGGCAAGACCGTTGGCGATCGAATAGGTGAACGGCATCATCAGCGCGGTCAGCGCCGCCGGTGCCGCCTCGGTGATTTCGGTCCACTCCACCTCGACCAGTTCGCGCATCATCAGGCAGGCGACGTAGAGCAGCGCCGGTGCCGTTGCGTAGACCGGAACCGAGCCAGCCAGCGGCGCGAAGAACAGGGCCGCAAGGAACAGGATCGCAACCACCAGAGCCGTGAGGCCCGTGCGTCCGCCAGCCTGAACGCCGGAGGCGCTTTCGACATAGGCGGTGGTGCTGGAGGTGCCGAGCATCGAACCGGCAACGATGGCCGTGCTGTCTGCCAGAAGCGCCTTGCCGAGGCGGTTGGGCTTGCCTTCCGGCATCAGGCCCGCGCGCTTGGCAACGCCGATCAGCGTGCCGGTGGCGTCGAAGATCTCGACCAGCACCAGAACGAGGATGACGTAGAGCACGCCGGCATGAAGCACGCCCATGATGTCGAGTTGCATGAAGGTCGGCGCGATGGACGGAGGCATGGAAACCACGCCGCCGAACTGGCTGACACCGAGAGCCATCGAGGCAATGGTGATGACCAGAATGCCGATCAGGATCGCACCGCGAATTTTCAGCGCATCGAGAGCGGCAATGATGAAGAAGCCGGCGATCGCCAGAAGCGGACCGGTCTGCGTCACGTCACCCAAGCTGACCAGCGTGGCCGGATTGGCGACCACGATACCGGAACTCGTCAACGCGATGATGGCAAGGAAAAGACCGATACCGGCGGCAACCGCGCTGCGCATCGACCTCGGAATTCCCTCGACAATCCACCTGCGCACGCCGGTGACCGTCAGGATCAGGAAGATGATGCCCGAAATGAAGACGGCACCGAGCGCCTGCTGCCAGGTGAAGCCCAGAGCGCCAACCACGGTGAATGCGAAGAACGCGTTCAGGCCCATGCCGGGCGCCATGCCGATCGGCCAGCGCGGCACCAGCGCCATGATCGCCGAACCGATTGCCGCAGCCAGACAGGTGGCCACGAAAACGGCGTCCTTGTCCATGCCGGTCGTCGACAGGATCGCCGGGTTCACAAAGATGATGTACGACATCGTCAGGAAGGTGGTGACACCGGCAATCACTTCGGTGCGAACCGAGGACCCCTCTTCCTTTATCCTGAAATATGATTCGAGCACTTACGATCCCCTTCTCCTGATAGCGCAGAGGCCGCGGATGAAGAGGTTGCGTTCGGGTCGCTGACCGGGCCGGACCCCTCCTGCCCGTATAAGAAACCACGACCCCGCTCACCCTGATCCAGCCTGCCTCAAGCTGAAGATACATTTTCGGCCCGTTGATTTAGCCGCGCAAGTGACAAGTGAAAGAAATCGCGGAAAAGCCATTTATCTTGTGTATATTACCTGCGCGGGACAATGACGCGCACCTTCAGGCCGCTTCCGCGGATGCAGGGTCAGAGATTTTACAGCCTGCGGCCATGTGCTGGCCGGGGTTTTGAAACCTGTGCCGATTAGCGTGTTCACAAACCCGCCTTTATCATATAGGTTCCGCGCAAAATCCGGGCATTGGTCCCGGATCATCACCCGAGAAAAGGTATCGAATGCCGAAGGAAGAAGTCCTTGAGTTTCCGGGCGTGGTGACGGAGTTGCTTCCGAACGCCATGTTCCGGGTCAAGCTTGAAAACGAGCACGAAATCATTGCCCACACGGCTGGCCGCATGCGCAAGAACCGCATCCGCGTGCTGACCGGCGACAAGGTTCTGGTCGAAATGACACCTTACGACCTGACCAAGGGCCGTATCACCTACCGTTTCAAGTAAACACCGTCCGGGCAGGCAGGCATGGCTGGAAGCAAATCGCAGACGCTTGTGCTTGCCTCTGCTTCGCCGCGCAGGATTCAGCTCCTGCAGCAGGCGGGCATCGAGCCTGACCGCATTCTGCCAGCCGACATAGACGAGACGCCGCAGCGCGCCGAGCATCCGCGGTCGCTGGCAAAGCGGCTGTCGAAGCAGAAGGCGGAAAAAGCGCTTGCCGACCTGAAGGCAGAGCCGGCTGCCGAACCCGCCTTCGTGCTGGCGGCGGATACGGTCGTTGCCGTCGGCCGCCGTATATTGCCGAAGGCCGAGACCATCGACGACGCCGTCTATTGCCTGCAACTGCTGTCCGGCCGTTCGCACCGCGTCTATTCCGGCATCTGCCTCGCCACGCCATCGGGCAAGATCCGCCAGCGTCTCGTCGAGACGCGGGTGCGCTTCCGGCGGCTGCCGCGCGAGGACATCGAGCGCTATGTGGCCTCGGGCGAATGGCGCGGCAAGGCCGGCGCCTACGCCATACAGGGGCTTGCCGGCGCCTTCGTGGTCAAGCTGATCGGCTCCTACACCAGCGTGGTAGGGCTGCCATTGTATGAAACCGCGGCGCTGCTTGCCGGCGAAGGCTTCGACACGCGCGCCGGCTGGCCGGCCACAGGTGTCTCATGAGCGGCGACAACACCGCGCAGGTGATGCCTCTGCGGCCGAAGCGGCCATGCCCGGAATGCGGGCGGCCTTCGGCGCGTGACACCTATCCCTTCTGCTCCAAGCGCTGCAAGGATGTCGACCTGAACCGCTGGCTCAAGGGCGCCTACGTCATACCTGTCCGTGACGACGAGGACGAGGCGGACGATGTACCGCCGGCTACGGACCGGGAATAGCGGTTCCGGATATTCGGTCTCCCGTTTGCCCATATGGCTGCAATGGCCTGAAATGGAAGCAGACGCCTGCCGTCACAGAACTATCATTCGCGCCCCCTTCCCTTCCGTGTGCCGAACCGGCATACTTGGCCAGTATTCTTAAATTTGGTGATTGATGACGCCCGTAAAGAAGGACGTTCGTTCAAAACGTTCCCGCAGCCCTGCCTTCGTGAATAACCTGCGCGGGGTAAAAAGCTGGAAGGATGCCAGTGCCTGGCTCGAATACCGCGGCATTGAAGACATAGAGTGCATCACGCCGGATCAGGCCGGTGTCGCGCGCGGCAAGATGATGCCGTCCAGCAAATTCACGTCCAATACGTCGCTGGCCCTGCCGTCGGCCGTGTTCATGGCCACCATTTCGGGCGGTTATCCGGAAGACGGTAATGGCTTCGTCTATCCGGAGGATGACGGCGACCTCAAGATGGTGCCGGACCTGTCGACGCTGACCGTGGTGCCATGGGAAGACGACCCGACCGCAGCCGTCATCTGCGATCTGGTGCATCAGGACGGGCGCACGGTGGAGTTCACGCCGCGCAACGTGCTCAAGAACGTTGTCGCCGCCTATGACAAGCTCGGTCTCAAGCCCGTCGTCGCCCCGGAAATCGAATTCTACCTGGTCCACAAGAACCCTGATCCGGATTATCCGCTGACCCCTCCGGTCGGCCGCTCGGGGCGGGCCATCGGCGGCGGCGCGGGCTACTCGATCGCCGGCGTCAACGAGTTCGACGAGCTGATCGACGACATCTACCATTTCTCCGAAAGTCAGGGCCTTGAGATCGACACGCTGATCCATGAGGAGGGCGCCGGCCAGCTTGAGATCAACCTGCGCCATGGCGACCCCATCGAACTGGCCGATCAGGTGTTCATGTTCAAGCGCACCATCCGCGAAGCCGCGCTGAAGCACAACATCTACGCCACCTTCATGGCCAAGCCCATTCAGGGCCAGCCGGGGTCGGCCATGCATATTCACCAGTCGATCATCGACAAGAGGACCGGCGCCAACATCTTCACTGCCGGCGATGGTTCGGAGACCGATCAGTTCTTCCACTTCATCGGCGGCATGCAGCAGCATGTGCCGAACGCGCTGGTGATGCTGGCGCCCTATGTGAACTCCTATCGCCGGCTCACGCAGGCTGCTTCCGCCCCCGTCAACAACAAATGGGGTTACGACAACCGCACCACGGCCTTCCGCGTTCCGCGCTCCGACCCGGCCGCCAGACGCGTGGAGAACCGCATCCCTTCCTCGGATGCCAACCCCTATCTGGCGCTCGCTGCCTCGCTCGCCTGCGGGCTTATCGGGCTGAAGAACCGTCTCGAATCCGAGGCGCCCGTCGTCACAACGGCCAATGAGGACGAGATCGATCTGCCGCGCGGGCTTCTGGAGGCAGTCGACCTGTTCGAGCAGGACGAGGAGCTGGCCAGCCTTCTCGGAAAGACCTTCGCCACCACCTATGCTGCAATCAAGCGGGCAGAGTTCGAGACCTTCATGGAAGTCATCAGCCCCTGGGAGCGCGAATATTTGCTGCTGAACGTCTGAGCGGCGGCAAGCTGGTCTGCGCTCTCCCAACAACCGCCACGCTGAAATCCGATGCCCTATCAGTCACCCATTTCACCCGGTCGCTCATGGTATGAAGACACCGTTGATGAGCGGCCTTCCTATGCCCGGCTGGACGGCGACAAAAGCTGCGACGTGGCGATCATAGGCGGCGGCTTTACAGGACTGTCGGCGGCGGCCCATCTGGCGGCGTCGGGCACAAACGTCGTGCTCATCGAAGCTCATCGTTTCGGCGATGGAGCATCGGGCCGCAATGGCGGACAGATGAACACCGGGCAGCGCGCCTGGCCTGAAGAGATGGAAGCTGAATACGGCTTCACGCGCGCCAGGGCGCTGTTCGACCTTGCCGAAGAGGCGAAAGCCCATCTGCTGGATTTCGCAAAAGCCCATCACATCGACATCGACTATGCGCCCGGCCAGATGTCGGTCGCGCACAAGAGGCGCTATGTCGACAATTACAGGGCCCATGCCGAGATCATGGCGAACCGCTTCGGTTATCCTCATATCTCGTTCATGGGCGCTGACGAGACCGCGGAACGGCTCGGCTCACGGCGCTTTTTCGGCGGCGTACGCGATACCGGAACCGGACACATCCATCCCCTGAAGCTCCTGATCGGCACGGCGCGCGTGGCCGCCGGAGCCGACGCGCACCTCTACGAGAACACGCCCGCCACAGGCATTGCCTCCAATGGCGGAAAGGTCTCCATCACGACCGATCGTGGCACGATCACCGCCGACAAATGCCTCATTGCCACGAATGCCCATGGGGGCAATCTGGAACCGGAGAGCGCGGCGCATATCATGCCCATCGGTTCCTTCATCGGCGCAACCGTGCCTCTGGGCGACGACAGCCCGGTGCTTCCCGGTGGCGAATCTGTCGATGATTCGCGTTTTGTCGTGCGCTATTTCCGGAAATCGAAGGACGGGCGCCTGTTGTTCGGCGGGCGCGAGATCTACGCCGTGACCGATCCGGGCGATATTCACATCCATATCCGCAAGCAGATCGCCGAGATCTATCCGGCGCTGAAGGACGTCGAGATCACGCACGGCTGGGGCGGTTATGTCGGCATCACCATGCCACGCCAGCCCTTCGTGCGCGAAGTGATGCCGAATGTCATTTCGGCCGGGGGGTATTCCGGTCACGGCGTCATGCTGTCGAACTTCGTCGGCAAGCTCTATGCGGAAACCGTGACCGGCAATCGCGAGCGGCTGAAGCTGTTCGAGGACCTGAAGATCCCCGCCTTCCCCGGCGGCCGTCGTCTGCGGGCCCCGCTGCTCTTCCTTGCACTGAACTGGTATGCCCTTCGCGACAGCATCTGAACCCACGGTCACGCCGGGGAAAAAGACCGGTCCGTTAAGGCTATCTTCATCCATCCGGCGGCATTGTCCCGGTCCTGCGGCACAGTATCGAGTACCGCGGCGCGCAAGCGCCCAGGCAACAACCCGCGTTTCCACAAGAGACGCGGGTTCTGCTTTTCCAGCCTCCCCCACAGCAGGACAAAGCCACCGCGAAACAGGGCGCATAACGAGAAAAGCCGGGCATTGCCCGGCTTGTCGTCACTTCATGCGTGAGATTTGATCAGGCGGCCTGAAGCGCGCCCTGCAGGGTGGTCAGTTCCGACAGATATTGCTCGGCGCGCGTGCGGGTGTTGTCGTCCCTGGCGTCGGCGACGTCTTCCTTCGCCTCCTGCACCCGACGCGCTATGTCGTCGCGGTCGAGATCCTTCACGGACACGGCCGACTCAGCCAGCAGCGTGCAGCCAGCCGGCAGGATGTCGGCGAAACCACCGAACACGACGTAGCGCTCCTGCTGTCCGGCGGCGGTGTTCACGGTGACAACGCCCGGCTTGATCGTGGTCATGACCGGAGCATGGTTGGCCATGATGGTCATTTCGCCTTCCGTTGCGGGAATGACGACCGATTCGATCTTTTCGGAGACAAGCAAACGCTCCGGCGAGACCAGTTCGAATTGGAAAGCTTCAGCCATGATGCCTATGCCTTTGGTTTCTCGGGCAGCGACTGCTCGAAATGAGAAATCGCCGCTGCGAACTTGTCCCGGCAGCCGGGATTACAGAAACCGACCGTGCGGCCCTTGTAGACGGTCAACGAATCCGCCGAAATCGGCTTGCCCGACCAGGGGCAGGTCTCGTTGACCGCATCCTCGAGCCGAAGGTCGCGATCCGCCATGGATCAGGCAGCCTCGGCCGCCAGCTTCTTAGCCTTCTCGACCGCCTCTTCGATGCCGCCGACCATGTAGAAGGCAGCTTCCGGCAGGTGATCGTACTCGCCGGCAACCAGACCCTTGAAGCCCTTGATGGTGTCTTCCAGAGCCACCAGCTTGCCCGGCGAACCGGTGAAGACTTCAGCCACGAAGAACGGCTGCGACAGGAAGCGCTCGATCTTGCGGGCGCGGGCCACCGTCAGCTTGTCCTCTTCGGACAGCTCGTCCATGCCGAGGATGGCGATGATGTCCTGCAGCGACTTGTAGCGCTGGAGGGTCTGCTGCACGTCACGGGCGACCTGATAGTGCTCCTCGCCGACGATCAGCGGGTCGAGCATGCGCGAGGTCGAGTCGAGCGGATCCACAGCCGGGTAGATGCCCTTCTCGGCGATGGCGCGGTTCAGCGTCGTGGTCGCGTCAAGGTGGGCGAACGAGGTGGCCGGAGCCGGGTCGGTCAGGTCGTCGGCAGGAACGTAAATGGCCTGCACCGAGGTGATCGAGCCCTTGGTGGTGGTGGTGATGCGCTCCTGCAGCGCGCCCATGTCGGTCGCCAGCGTCGGCTGATAACCCACCGCCGAAGGAATACGGCCGAGCAGAGCCGACACTTCCGAACCGGCCTGCGTGAAGCGGAAGATGTTGTCCACGAAGAACAGCACGTCCTGGCCCTGATCGCGGAAGTACTCAGCAACCGTCAGGCCGGTGAGCGCGACGCGGGCGCGGGCTCCCGGAGGCTCGTTCATCTGGCCGTACACGAGAGCCGCCTTCGAACCTTCGCCGCCACCCTTCTGGTTAACGCCCGATTCGATGAACTCGTGATAGAGGTCGTTACCCTCGCGGGTACGCTCGCCGACGCCGGCGAACACCGAGTAGCCGCCGTGCGCCTTGGCGATGTTGTTGATCAGTTCCTGAATGAGAACCGTCTTGCCGACGCCGGCGCCGCCGAACAGACCGATCTTGCCGCCCTTGGCGTAAGGTGCCAGCAGGTCGATGACCTTAATGCCGGTGACGAGAATAGCGGCTTCCGTCGACTGCTCGACATATTCCGGAGCGGGCTGGTGAATGCCGCGATGCTCGATCGCGTTGATCGGACCGGCTTCGTCGACCGGCTCGCCGATGACGTTGATAATGCGGCCGAGCATGCCCGGGCCGACCGGAACCGAGATCGGAGCGCCGGTGTCGACGACTTCCTGGCCGCGCACCAGACCTTCGGTGGCGTCCATGGCGATGCAGCGCACGGTGTTCTCACCGAGATGCTGGGCGACTTCCAGAACCAGACGGTTGCCGACATTCTCGGTCTCGAGCGCGTTCAGAATGGCCGGGAGGCTGTCCTCGAACTGCACGTCGACGACGGCGCCGATGACCTGACGAACCTTGCCCTTCGATCCCTTGGCGAGATTATGGCTCGCCGTCGCGCCGCGTGTATTGACCTTGCCCGGCTTCGATTCCGCCACCAGCTTGGCCGCCTCTTTCGCAGCAGCGCCCTTAGCAGGTGCCTTCTTCGGCGCAGCTGCCTGAGCCTTCGCTGCGGTTGCGGGAGCCGCCTTTGCAGCGGCCGCCTTCGCGGGAGCTTCTGCAGTCTTAGCGGTCGCCGTTTTCGGGGTCGCTGCTTTCGCCATCGTCTCTAGCCCTTTTTCGTCCGTTTGTTGTCACATGCTCGGGTGAAGGCTCCGGCCTTCACGCCGCATGCTAGAGCGCCTCGGCGCCCGAAATGATTTCGATGAGTTCCTTGGTGATCTGCGCCTGACGCTGGCGGTTGTAGGTGATCGACAGCTTGTTGATCATCTCGCCCGCATTGCGCGTCGCGTTGTCCATGGCGCTCATCTTGGCGCCCATCTCGCCGGCTGCGTTTTCGAGCAGCGCGCGGAAGATCTGGACGGAGATGTTGCGCGGGATCAGATCGGAAAGGATTTCACCCGGCTCCGGCTCATACTCGTAAACGGCGCTGCCATTGGCAGCTTCCGCTTCGGCAGGAGCAGCCGCCGGAATGATCTGCTGCGCCGTCGGCACCTGGCTGATCACCGACTTGAAGTTCGAATAGAACAGCGTGCAGACGTCGAACTCGCCCTGACCGAACAGCTGGATCACCTTGCGGGCGATGGCGTCGGCATTGGCGAAGCCGATCGTCTTGACCTCGCGCAGGTCGATACGCTCGATGATGAGCGAAGCGTAATCGCGGCGAAGGATGTCGAAGCCCTTCTTGCCGACGCAGATGATCTTGACCGTCTTGCCCTCGGCCAGAAGCCGGCGGACATGATCGCGGGCAAAGCGCGCGATCTGCGAGTTGAAGCCGCCGCACAGGCCGCGCTCGGCGGTGCAGACGACGAGCAGATGCACGTCGTCCTTGCCCGTTCCGGTCATCAGCGCGGGGGCATCGCCGCCCGCACCGATAGCCTGGGTGATGTTGGCCAGGACGGCACCCATGCGCTCCGAATAGGGACGCGCGGCCTCCGCAGCTTCCTGGGCACGACGCAGCTTCGCCGCGGCGACCATCTGCATCGCCTTGGTGATTTTCTGCGTCGCCTTGACCGAGGCGATGCGGTTACGAAGGTCTTTCAGTGACGCCATGCTTCAAACTCTACAGTCCGCGTGCGTTCAAGGGTCAGGCGAAGGTCTTGGCGAAAGCGTCGACCTCGGCCTTGAGCTTGGCCCGCAGATCGTCCGACAGCGCCTTTTCCTTGCGGATGCCGTCGAGAACTTCCTTGCCGACCGTGCGCAGATGCGACAGCAGGCCCTGCTCGAAGCGACCGACATCGCCAACCGAGAGCTTGTCGAGATAGCCGTTCACGCCGGCATAGATCACTGCAACCTGCTCTTCCGTCTTCAGCGGCGAGAACTGCGGCTGCTTCAGCAGCTCGGTCAGACGCGCACCGCGGTTGAGCAGACGCTGCGTGGAGGCGTCGAGGTCCGAACCGAACTGAGCGAACGCCGCCATCTCGCGATACTGGGCAAGTTCGCCCTTGATCGAGCCGGCAACCTGCTTCATCGCCTTGATCTGGGCAGCGGAGCCGACGCGCGACACCGACAGACCCACGTTCACGGCCGGGCGGATACCCTGGAAGAACAGGTTGGTCTCAAGGAAGATCTGGCCGTCGGTGATCGAGATCACGTTGGTCGGGATGTAGGCCGAAACGTCGTTCGCCTGCGTCTCGATGACCGGCAGAGCGGTGAGCGAGCCATTGCCATTGTCATCGTTGAGCTTGGCGGCGCGCTCCAGCAGACGGGAGTGCAGGTAGAAAACGTCGCCCGGATAGGCTTCGCGGCCCGGCGGACGGCGCAGCAGCAGCGACATCTGGCGATAGGCGACAGCCTGCTTGGACAGGTCGTCATAGCCGATCAGCGCGTGCTGGCCGTTGTCGCGGAAATATTCGCCCATGGTGCAGCCGGTGAACGGCGCCAGATACTGGAGCGGAGCCGGATCGGAGGCGGTGGCGGCGACGATGATCGAATACTCGAGCGCGCCGCGCTCTTCCAGAACCTTCACGAACTGCGCGACGGTCGAGCGCTTCTGGCCGACGGCGACGTAGACGCAGTACAGCTTTTCCGACTCGGGGCCGCTGTCGTGGATGGCCTTCTGGTTGAGGATGGTGTCGAGGATGATGGCGGTCTTGCCGGTCTGGCGGTCACCGATGACCAGCTCGCGCTGGCCGCGACCAACCGGGATCAGGGCGTCGATGGCCTTGAGGCCGGTCGACATCGGCTCATGCACCGACTTGCGCGGAATGATGCCGGGAGCCTTGACGTCGACGCGGCGACGCTCCTTCGACTTGATCGGACCCTTGCCGTCGATCGGATTGCCGAGCGCGTCGACCACGCGGCCGAGCAGCTCGGGACCAACCGGAACGTCGACGATCGCGCCGGTACGCTTGACGGTGTCGCCTTCCTTGATGTCGCGGTCGTTACCGAAAATAACGACACCGACATTGTCGGCTTCGAGGTTGAGCGCCATGCCGCGGATGCCGCCGGGGAACTCGACCATTTCACCGGCCTGAACATTGTCGAGGCCGTAAACGCGGGCAATACCGTCACCGACGGACAGAACCTGACCGACTTCGGAAACCTCGGCTTCCTTGCCGAAGTTCTTGATCTGATCTTTCAGAATTGCGGAGATTTCCGCGGCGCGGATGTCCATCAGCCGACCTCTTTAAGTGCAAGCTTGAGCGAATTGAGTTTGGTTTTGAGCGACGTATCGATCTGGCGCGAGCCCATCTTGACCACGAGACCACCGAGCAGGCTCGGATCGACGGTGACGTTGATGACCACGTCCTTACCGGCAACGCTCTTCAGCGCCGCCTTGAGTTCGGCCTGCTGGGCAGCCGTCAGCGCATGCGCCGCCGTCACCTCTGCCGACACTTCGCCGCGATGTTCAGCGGCAATTCTGCGGAAAGCATCGATCATGCCCGGCACCGCGAAAAGGCGGCGGTTGCGGGCGACGACGCGCAGGAAGCTGCCTGCGAGGCCATCGATGCCGGCCTTTTCGAGGAGTGCCGAAATGGCGCGCTCCTGCTCGTCAGCCGCGAAGACGGGGCTTTCGATGAGGCGCTTCAGATCGGCGCTGCCGGCCAGCATGGCCTCGAAGCTGGAAAGAGCAGCCTCGACCCTGGCAACGGATTTTGCTTCGAGAGCGAGCTCGAACAGCGAGCTCGCATAGCGCTCGGCAACGGCGGAGATTGGCGAGGACGTTTTGGCCACGGTCCGTCTTTTCTCATGTCTGACAGGCCGCAGATTGTTGGCGCGAGTGAGAACTCTGGCTAAATCTTTGACCTTGCTTACGTTTTGTCGAAGCTAAAGGATCGGCTTCCGCTTCCCCTAGCTGAAAGTCGGTTGCCGTCTAGCACACGCCTCCCAAGACCGCAATCCATGGAGGGCAGTGGATTCCGGCACTTTTGTCGCATCCGCTTGACGAATGCGTTCCGTGCCCCCTGATTCAGGGCACAAAACCGAAGGCAAAAGCCAGCGGAAGTGCCGCAAGTGCCAGATCTACGGCAAGAGCGGCCCAGTTGTAGGGCGTGTTGCCGCGATCGCTCATCATCCCGAGCATGCGGCCAAAAGCTGTGAATAGCCAGGAAAAGCCGAGCGCCATGTAGAGCAATGGCTGCGCAAGCAGGATCGCGCACAGGCCGACACCAAGATAGAAACCCGCAAAGCGGCTGCGCCCCTCGATCACCGCCTCCGGCTTGTCGGGATGCGGCTGGAGGCGCAGAAGCCTGAATCCGATGCCCGGTGCCAGAAACAGAAGCAGTCCAAGTGCCGCTGTCACGACAGCGCTTGTCCATGCCAGCCATTCGCCCTGGCTCATCGGCCACGGAAACGAGAATTCCATCGCAGTCCCTCGCTTGATCTCGGTAAGGTGTCAGCGCGCGCCTTGCCCGGTCGCGCCGTGGTGCCGGTCTCGCTGCCTTATGCCTCACCCAGAGCAAACGCGATAGCTGCCTCTGCATGGATAAGCGTGGTGTCGAAAACCGGAATGTCGAAATCCGGCTGGCCGATCAGCATGGTGATTTCGGTGCAGCCCATGATCACGCCATCGGCGCCCTGTTCGGCGCGCAACCGCGCGATCTCTTCCATATAGACGGATTTAGAAGCCGGCTTCACGACGCCGAGGCACAGTTCATCGTAGATGATGGCGTGAACCCTCGCGCGGCCCGCCTCATCGGGAACAACCGCCTCGATGCCAAAGCGCTCCGCCAGCCGCTGCCTGTAAAAATCCTGCTCCATGGTGAAACGGGTGGCAAGAAGGGCCGGCCGGCTGACGCCTGCGCGCCTGATGGCCGCACCCGTGGCATCGGCGATGTGCAGCAGGGGTATGGATGTTGCGGCTCCGATCTCGTCGGCCAGCTTGTGCATGGTGTTGGTGCAGAGAACCAGACACTGCGCGCCCGCCGCTTCGAGCTGGCGCGCAGCCCCGGCCAGCAGCCGCGCGGCGCCCTGCCAGTCGCCCGCATGCTGGAGCTCCGCAATCTCTGCGAAATCAACCGAAACCAGGGCGAGCTTTGCCGAATGCAGGCCCCCGAGCCGCGAGCGAACTCCCTCGTTCAGCAGGCGATAATAGATCGCCGTGCTCTCCCAGCTCATGCCGCCCAGCAGGCCGATCGTCTTCATTGCATGTCCTCTGCCCGCTCGCACATCACAGGAAGCTTTGCGGATCGATATCGACCTGCACCCGGATCTGGCCGCGCACCTTCGGTCCCGCGGCCAGCATCGCCCTGACAAAGCCTTGCATATCGGCGCGGCGCTCGCCATGCACCAAAAGGCGGAAACGATGCCGCCCGTTCAGCAGCGCAAGCGGCGCTTCGGCAGGGCCAAGCACGAAGATGTCGGCGGTCTCTGGAGCAGCAAGCCGCAGCGCCCGCGCATGGCCCTCGGCCTCTGCCCGCGTCGGCGCACTGACGATGACGCCTGCCAGCCGCCCGAATGGCGGCAGGCGGGTGCGTTCGCGCTCCCCGATCTCGCGCTCGTAAAACAGCTCCGAATCGCCGGAGACGATGGCCTGCATCACCGGATGGTCCGGCTGGTAGGTTTGAAGAAGGCCAAGGCTCTTCTTGCCGGTGCGGCCGGCGCGCCCCGTCACCTGGCTGAGAAGCTGGTAGGTGCGTTCGGCGGCGCGCGGATCGCCATTGGCGAGGCCAAGGTCGGCATCGACAACCCCCACCAGCGTCATGTTCGGGAAATTGTGTCCCTTGGCGACGAGCTGCGTGCCGATCACAATGTCGGCATCGCCATTGGCGATGGCCTCCAGCTCCAGCCGCAACCGCCGCACGCCACCCAGTATGTCGGACGACAGCACGATGGTGCGCGCCTCCGGGAAATGCGAGACGACTTCCTCCGCGATGCGCTCCACGCCCGGCCCGCAGGCGACGAGATGATCGACCGTGCCGCATTCCGGGCAGGCATCCGGACGCCTTTCGGTATGACCGCAATGATGGCAGATGAGCTGCCCGCGAAACCGGTGTTCCACCAGCCATGACGAGCACACCGGACAGCCGAAGCGGTGTCCGCAGGAGCGGCACAGCGTCAAAGGCGCGTAGCCGCGCCGGTTGAGGAACAAAAGCGACTGCTCGCCCTGTTCCAGCGTCGCCGCCATCCTTTGCAGCAGAAGCGGCGACAGGAAACCGCCCCGCGCCGGCGGCGCGCGCCGCATGTCGATGGTGCGCAGGTCGGGCAGCGCCGCATCGGCGAAGCGCGACGACAGGATGACCCGTCCATAGCGCCCCTGCATGGCGTTGACGCGGCTTTCGACGGACGGCGTGGCCGAGGCCAGCACCACCGGAAAACCGCCGATATGGGCGCGCACCACCGCCATGTCGCGGGCGTTGTAGAAGACCCGATCTTCCTGCTTGTAGGCGGGGTCATGCTCCTCGTCGACGACGATCAGGCCAAGGTCCTGAAACGGCAGGAACAGCGCGGAGCGCGCGCCCGCCACCACCTTGAGTGTGCCCTCGGCAACCTGCCGCCAGACCCGCTCGCGCATGCGTGGCGGCAGATCGGAGTGCCATTCGGCCGGCTTTGCCCCAAAACGGTTCTGGAAACGCTCCAGAAAGGCATGGGTCAGCGCGATTTCAGGCAGCAGAATCAGCACCTGCTGCCCCTTTTCAATTGCCTCCGCCACCGCTTCGAAGTAGACCTCCGTCTTGCCCGAGCCGGTCACGCCATCGAGAAGGGTGACGCGGAAACCACCCGCCTCCACGCCGGCCTTCAGCTCGTCCGCCGCCATTCGCTGATCGGGCATCAGTTCCGCCGCCGCATAGGTCGTGTCCGGCTCGGGAACCACCGGACGGGGCGGGATCATCACCGTCTCGAACACGCCCTGCTCTCTCAGGCCGTCGATGACGGAGGAGGAGACGCCGGCGGCATGGGCAAGCCCGGAGCGCGTC
Organism: Aquamicrobium lusatiense; assembly: GCF_014201615.1. Lineage (NCBI taxonomy): Bacteria > Pseudomonadati > Pseudomonadota > Alphaproteobacteria > Hyphomicrobiales > Phyllobacteriaceae > Aquamicrobium > Aquamicrobium lusatiense. Next base: position 182,520 of record NZ_JACHEU010000001.1, read on the forward strand.
CAGGCAAAACCGTCGGCGGCCGTTTCCAGCACCCGCTCGCGCGCCCCGGTCATGCGCTCGGGCCGCACGTCGGTGAGGGTGATGCCTTCCGTCCACGGCTCGGGATCGAAGGCTTCCGGAGCGCGCAGAAGCATGCGCGCCACCATGCCGGGCGGCGAAAGCGTGTATTGCGACACCCAGTCGACAAAGCGGCGCATATCGTGGCTGACCGGCGGGCAATCGAACACCTGCTCGATGGGCCTCAGCTTGCGGGCATCCACCTGACCCGCCTCGCCGTCCCAGACGACGCCGGCGACCTGACGCGGCCCCAGCGGCACGCGCACGATCGATCCCGGCACGACATGCATTCCCGGCGGAACCGCATAGGTGTAGGGGCGTTCTGCAGGCATGGGCACCAGCACCGGTGCTGCGGACGAAAAGGGCGAAACCTGGCTCATCACGCGTGACCTTGCATCGTCTTTGGTCTAGAGCAAAGGCCGATAGCGCGTGCGCCCTCCCCGTACGCCGGAATCTTCAAGGAGACAGCAATGAAGTTCTTCGTCGATACCGCCGACATCAAGGAAATCCGTGAACTGAACGATATGGGGCTGGTCGATGGCGTCACCACCAACCCCTCGCTGATTCTGAAATCAGGTGGCAAGATCGATGAGGTGACGCGCGAGATCTGCGACATCGTTTCCGGCCCCGTTTCGGCCGAAGTCACGGCCACCGATTATGCTGGCATGATGGCCGAGGCAAAGGTTCTGGCGAAGATCGCCGACAATGTGGCCATCAAGGTGCCGCTCACCCTCGACGGCCTGAAGGCCTGCAAGGCGATCCGCTCCGAAGGCCGCATGGTCAACGTCACGCTGTGCTTCTCGGCCAATCAGGCCCTGCTGGCCGCCAAGGCCGGTGCTTCCTTCATTTCGCCCTTCGTCGGCCGTCTTGACGACATCGGCATCGAGGGCATGGACCTGATTTCGGAAATCCGCCAGATCTACGACAACTATGATTTCGACACCGAAATCCTCGTCGCTTCGGTGCGCACCATCAATCACGTCAAGGATGCGGCACTGATCGGCGCCGATGTCATCACCGCCCCGCCTGCCGTGCTGCGCTCGCTGGTGAAGCACCCGCTGACCGACAAGGGGCTTGAAGCCTTCCTCGCCGACTGGGCCAAGACCGGCCAGAAGATCGGCTGAAATCGCCTTTGAACCGCACTGCCGGATTGGTTCCGGCAGTGCGGGAAACGCTATTTGCGCTTTGCGAGATCCTGCGCCAGCGCCAGCCGCAATATTTCAGCCAGTTCGCGCGCGGCGCGGTTTTCGGCATCCAGCTCTGCGCGGTACGTGGCGAATTCCTGCTTCGGGCGGTCGAAAGACGACGAGATCGAGCGCTTGCCGGCGCCGACCAGCTTGCCGGTCGAAACTTCCGTCAGCCTGTAATCCGCCGTCAGCGTTACAATGCCCGCACTCGGTTCATCCTGATCCGTCGTCACCTGAATAGATGCTGCAGACTGGATGGATTCCGTCACGCCGAGATCGAGCGAATAGACCGGTGACGCGGGCTCGCCCTTGCCATGGGTCAATCCGAAAATCAGATTGTTGCGCACCTGCTGGGCATAGCGCGTCCTGACCGGCTTGACCGAAATCGACGCCAGTTCCTCGGTGGCGATAGTCTGCCCGCCGACGGTAAGCGGCTGGTTGGAATAGAGAGGGCGCACCGTGCAGGCCGAAGCCAGCGCCACGGAAAGCAGCACGGCTCCCGTGACCAGTCTTCCGGCGCGCACGCCACTCCTGTTCATCGTCTGCTTGGCTGGGTCAGGCAACGACATTCACGATCCTCTGCGGCACGACGATGATCTTGCGCGGCGCCTTGCCCTCCAGCGCCTTCTGCACGAAGTCGAGAGCCATGACCGCCTGTTCGACCGCAGCTTGATCCGCGTCGCGGGCAATTGTCAAATCCCCGCGCTTCTTTCCGTTCACCTGAACGGGCAGAACAACCTCGTTATCCACCAGCAGTGCCGGATCGAATTCCGGCCACGCACGGGCCGCGACAAGACCCTTGCCGCCGATTGCCTGCCAGCACTCTTCGGCCAGATGCGGCATCATCGGCGCCAGCATCGCGATCAGGATTTCCAGCCCTTCACGCACCGCAGGCGCACGCTCGCTCTTGCCTTCGCCCACTGCAGCCACCTGCGGCGACAGAAGATTGGTGATCTCGTAGATGCGGGCAACCGCGCGGTTGAAGTGCAGCCGCTCGATATCCTCGCCGACAGCCTTCAGAATCTTGTGCGCGGCGCGCGAAACCACCAGCGCCTCGCCTTCCGTGCCCGTCTTCGGCGTCACATCGCTCAGCACCGGAACGGCATCCGACACCAGGCGCCAGACGCGCTGCACGAAGCGGTGCGCGCCCTCGACGCCTGCCTCCGTCCAGATCACGTCGCGCTCGGGCGGCGAATCCGACAGCATGAACCAGCGCGCCGTATCGGCGCCATAGCTGGCGATGATGTCGTCGGGATCGACCACGTTCTTCTTCGACTTCGACATCTTCTCGATCGAGCCGATGGTGACCGGAGTGCCGTCCGAAAGCAGGCTGGCCCTGCGCTGTCCGTCAACGTCCTCGAAGCGCAGTTCGGCCGGCGAGACCCAGCCCTGCGGTCCCTTGTAGGTCTCGTGCACCACCATGCCCTGCGTGAACAGGCCCTCGAACGGCTCCTCGACCACATTGAGATGGCCGGTCGCCTTCATGGCGCGGGTGAAGAAGCGCGAATAGAGCAGATGCAGGATCGCGTGCTCGATGCCGCCGATATACTGGTGAACCGGCAGCCAGCCGTTCTTGCCGTCGACATAGGCGAGATCGGTCGGCGCCTTCTCGTTCTTCGGATCGGTGAAGCGGGCGAAATACCACGACGAGTCGACGAAAGTGTCCATCGTGTCGGTATCTCGCCGGGCCGCTCCGCCGCAATTCGGGCAAGTCGTGTGCTTCCATGTCGGGTGATGATCGAGCGGGTTGCCGGGCTTGTCGAAGGTGACATCCATCGGCAGCTCCACCGGGAGCTGATCCTGCGGCACCGGCACCGCACCACAGGCGTCGCAATGGATGACCGGGATCGGACAGCCCCAGTAACGCTGGCGCGAGATCAGCCAGTCGCGCAGGCGGAACTGCACCTTGCGCTTCGCCTGCGGGCGACCGTCGAACTCGGTCCCCTCCAGCCGCTTTGCCACCTCGTCGAAGGCGTCAGTCGGGCTCATGCCATCGAGGAAGCGCGAATTGATCATCGTGCCGTCGTCGGAATAGGCATCTTCCGTAACGTGGAAGCTGGCCGCATCGACACCGTCCGGCTTCACCACGGGGCGCACCGGCAGGCCGTATTTGTTGGCGAAATCGAGGTCGCGCTGGTCGTGCGCGGGGCAGCCGAACACAGCGCCCGTGCCGTAGTCCATCAGCACGAAATTCGCGACATAAACCGGCAGCGTCCACTCCGGATCGAAGGGATGAACGACGCGGATGCCGGTGTCGACGCCCTTCTTCTCCGCCGTTTCCAGCGTGGCGACGGAAGTGCCCATGTGGTGGACGTCATCGATGAAGGCGGCGATCTGCGGATTGCTTTCCGCTGCCTTTTTGGCCAGCGGATGATCGGCGGATACCGCCATGAACGACGCGCCGAAGATCGTGTCGGGGCGCGTGGTGTAAACCTCAAGTTCGGTCTCGCCCGCGGGCGCGCTCGCCGCATCCAGCTTCCAGCGCAGCAGCAGGCCCTCGGACCGGCCGATCCAGTTCTGCTGCATGATGCGGACTTTTTCGGGCCAGCGGTCGAGCGTGTCGAGCCCGTCCAGCAGGTCCTGGCTCATCGACGTGATCCTGAAGAACCATTGCGTCAGGTCGCGCTGCTCAACCGGAGCGCCGGAGCGCCAGCCCTTGCCGTCGATCACCTGCTCGTTGGCGAGCACGGTCATGTCGACCGGGTCCCAGTTGACCTTCGCCGCCCGGCGCTCGACCAGACCCGACTTCCAGAAATCGAGGAACATCTTCTGCTGGTGGCGGTAGTAGGAAGGGTCACAGGTCGCCAGCTCGCGCGACCAGTCGAGCGAGAGGCCCATGGTCTTGAGCTGGCCCTTCATCGTCGCGATATTGGCATAGGTCCAGTCGCGCGGGTTGACCTTGTTGTCACGCGCCGCGTTCTCGGCCGGCAGGCCGAACGCATCCCACCCCATCGGGTGCAGCACATTGAAGCCTTTGGCCCGCTTGTAGCGCGCCACGACATCGCCCATCGTGTAGTTGCGCACATGGCCCATATGGATGCGCCCGGACGGATAGGGGAACATCTCGAGCACGTAATATTTGGGCTGGGGATCGTCGTTCTTCGTCTCGAACAGCTTGTCGGCATCCCATGCCTTCTGCCATTTGGGTTCGGACGCGCGCGGATTGTATCGTTCGGTTGCCATGACCGGTTTTTCTTCTAAAAGCATGCTGGAAGCTGCCGCATGCATGCGGTCAGCGGGGATATGCCCCGGTCTTCACCATGCTTTGCGGGACCCGTCAACCTAAAGGCATGCCGGCGGGGCAAAATCGGAACGTCAGAACAGCAGGATTTCGATATGAGCGATGCGGTTGAGCGGCTTGCACAGGTGAAGCAGAAGATCGCGGTGGCAGAACGCGAAGCCGGCCGCGATGCAGGCTCGGCCGTGCTCGTCGCTGTCTCCAAGACCTTCAATGCAGAGGCTGTCCGCCCGGTCATCGAGGCGGGCCAGCGCGTGTTCGGAGAGAACCGGGTTCAGGAGGCACAGGGCAAATGGCCGGGGCTCAGGCAGGCGTTCTCCGACCTCGAGCTGCATCTCATCGGCCCCCTGCAATCCAACAAGGCAAAGGAAGCCGTTGCGCTGTTCGACGTCATCGAGACGGTCGATCGCGAGAAGATCGCGGCCGAGCTGGCGAAGGAGATCACAAGGCAAGGTCGCTCCGTGCGCCTCTACGTCCAGGTCAATACGGGTTCCGAGCCCCAGAAGGCGGGCATCGAGCCGAAAGAGGCGGTCGCCTTCGTCACACGCTGCCGCGAGGTTCATGGGCTGGTCATCGAGGGGCTGATGTGCATTCCGCCCGCCGATGAAAACCCCGGCCCGCATTTCGCTCTGCTGGAAAAGCTCGCCCGCGAGGCCGGCGTTGAAAAACTGTCCATGGGCATGTCGGGCGATTATGAACTGGCCGTCGCCTTTGGCGCGACCAGCGTCCGGGTCGGCTCCGCCATCTTCGGAACCCGCTAGAGCATTTCTGCTTTTCTCTGAATCGCAAAATACTCTATCTCTTTGTTTTGGCCGCATTTATGCGACGCCAGATGTTTCCATCTGGCTGCAAAATGCTCTAAAAACGCTCCCGCATGAAATCACACCAAGGAAAAAGGCCGGGGCATGACACCCCGGCCTTTTTCGATTCAGTCGTGCAAACCTCAGATCATTTATGCGAGGCCAGATGTTTCCATCCGGCTGCAAAAAGCTCTAGTCCGCAGCGACGATCTTGCCGCCTTCCCACTTGAACAGCGAGAAGCTCGGGCTCGTCAGATCACCGTTCTCGCCATAGGTCAGCTTGCCGATCGCGGTCGGGATTTCACCGCCGTCCTTGAGCGCGGCTGCAACGGCTGCGGTGTCGTCGGCCTTGCCGGCCTTCTCGATGCCCGCCTTGAGCACTTCAACCGCGGCATAGGCGTTGAGCGTGAAGGCTTCCGGGGGAATGCCCTTTTCCTTCAGCACTTCCACGGCAGCGGCGGAATCGGAGTTCTTCAGCGCGTCGGAGGCGTTGGTGAACAGCGTGCCGGCAGCGGCTTCGTTGCCGATTGCCCAGTATTCGGTGTTGGACAGGCCTTCACCGCCGATGATGGTCGCCTTCACGCCTGCATCGGCGAGCTGGCGGGCGAGCAGGCCGCCTTCAGGGTGATAACCGCCGAAGTAGATGACCTCGGCGCCATCGGATTTCAGACGCGTGACCAGCGCCGACAGATCCTTCTCGCCGGCATTCAGCGAGGTGTGGCTGACTTCGGTCACGCCACCGGCATTGATGCCGGCCTTGAAGGCGTCGGCGAGACCCTTGCCGTAGGTGCCCTTGTCGTCGACGATGGCGACCTTCTTGTCCTTCAGGTTCGCCACGACATAGGCAGCAGCCACTTCGGCCTGCTGGTCGTCACGGCCGCAGGTGCGCAGCACGTTGGTCAGGCCGCGCGCGGTCAGATCCGGCGCCGTTGCGGTCGGCGTCACCATCAGGATGCCGTTCTCGGCGAAGACGTCGGAAGCGGCCATGGCAACGCCGGAGGTGACCGGGCCGACCACATAATGCACGCTCTCGCCCACCAGAAGGTTGGCCGCCGAAACGCCCTGCTTGGGATCGCCGGCATCGTCAGCCAGCTTGATCACCACCTTCTCGCCAAGGATGCCGCCATCCTTGTTGATCTTCTCCACGGCGGCCTCTGCGCCATTCTTGACCTGCTCGCCATAGGCGGCAACCGGCCCGGTCAGCGGTGCCACGACACCGATGACGATATCGGCCTGCGCGCCCGAAACGAAAGCCATCGAAGCAAACAGTGCAACGCCGGCCAAAAGTTTGTTCTTCATGAGTGTGCTCCCTGTTACCTGAACCTCGATGCATGAACCTGCCGATAAGGCAAAAAAGGTCCAGCGAAGTCCTGAATTTCAGGCATAGCTGCTGTGCCGCCTCTTGGCAATCGCCCGCCGATCAGGCTTTCGGCATTGGCCGCGCTATCGCTTGGGCCAGAAATGAACAGCTCCGCAAACGCCGGTCATGACGCAATGTCGCGGCTTTAAATGATGGCAATCCAAGGTCTAATGTTGCCGTTGAGGCAGCAATGTTAATAATGCGGCCGACTTTCGTGGCGGGATGCCGCGCAGATAAGCCCGCTGGCCGGGCGCATTATTCGGGAGGGAAGCCTGTAATGTCCGATACCAATATCTACCGGGTCCAGCCGTCATGGAAGCGGGAGGGCACGATCGACAACGAAACCTACCTGAAGTGGTACGCTGACAGCATCAACGACCCGGATGCATTCTGGGGAGAGCATGGCAGGCGGATCGACTGGTTCAAACCCTACACGAAGGTGAAGAACACAAGCTTCGAAGGCGACGTTTCGATCAAATGGTTTGAGGACGGCGAGCTCAACATCTCCTACAACTGCATCGACCGCCATCTGGAAAAGCGCGGCGATCAGGTCGCCATTCTCTGGGAAGGCGACAACCCTGCCGAAGACAGGAAGATCACCTATAAGGAACTTCACGAGCAGGTCTGCCGACTCGCCAATGTGATGAAGAAGCACGGCGTCAGGAAAGGCGACCGCGTCACCATCTACATGCCGATGATCCCGGAAGCTGCCTTTGCGATGCTTGCCTGCTCGCGCATCGGCGCTGTCCATTCGGTCGTGTTCGGCGGCTTCTCGCCCGACGCACTGGGCGGACGCATCGTCGACTGCGAATCGACCTTCGTCATCACCGCAGATGAAGGCCTGCGCGGCGGCCGCACCATTCCCCTGAAGGAAAACACCGAAAAGGCCATCGACATCGCGGCCAAGAACTTCGTCATGGTGAAGAACGTGCTGGTTGTGCGCCGCACCGGCGGCAAGATCGGCTGGGCCACTGGCCGCGACTTCTGGTACGATGAGGAACTGGCCTCGGTCGAGCCGACATGCGAGCCGGAAAAGATGAATGCGGAAGATCCGCTGTTCATCCTCTACACCTCCGGCTCGACCGGCAAACCGAAGGGCGTGCTGCACACCAGCGGCGGCTATCTGGTCTATGCCTCGATGACCCACCAGCATGTGTTCGACTACCATGACGGCGACATCTACTGGTGCACCGCTGATGTGGGCTGGGTGACGGGCCACTCCTACATCGTCTACGGGCCGCTGGCCAACGGCGCGACAACGCTGATGTTCGAGGGCGTGCCAAACTATCCCGATCAGGGCCGGTTCTGGAATGTCGTCGACAAGCACAAGGTCAACATCTTCTACACCGCCCCCACCGCCATCCGCGCGCTGATGGGCGCGGGCGACGAGTTCGTGACGCGCTCCTCCCGCTCGACGCTGAAGCTGCTCGGCTCGGTCGGCGAGCCGATCAACCCGGAAGCGTGGGAGTGGTACTACAATGTGGTGGGCGAAAAGCGCATTCCGATCGTCGACACCTGGTGGCAGACGGAAAACGGCGGCATCCTGATCACCCCGCTGCCGGGCGCCACCGACCTGAAACCCGGTTCGGCGACACGGCCGTTCTTCGGCGTGAAGCCGCAGCTTGTCGACAATGAAGGCAATGTGCTGGAAGGCGTGGCCGACGGCAATCTGTGCATCACCGATGCGTGGCCGGGCATGATGCGCACCGTCTATGGCGATCACAAGCGCTTCATCGAGACCTATTTCTCGCAATATCCGGGCCGCTATTTCTCGGGCGACGGCTGCCGGCGCGACGCCGACGGCTATTACTGGATCACCGGCCGCGTGGACGACGTGCTCAACGTGTCGGGTCACCGCATGGGCACGGCGGAAGTGGAATCCGCCCTCGTCGCCCACGACAAGGTGTCCGAGGCCGCGGTCGTCGGCTATCCGCACGACCTCAAGGGACAGGGCATCTACTGCTATGTCACGCTGATGGATGGCGAGGAGCCGAGCGACGAGCTGCGCAAGGAACTGGTGGCGCATGTGCGCAAGGAGATCGGCCCGATCGCCTCGCCCGACAAGATCCAGTTCGCGCCGGGCCTGCCCAAGACGCGCTCGGGCAAGATCATGCGCCGCATCCTGCGCAAGATCGCCGAGGACGATTTCGGATCGCTGGGCGACACCTCGACGCTGGCCGATCCCGGCGTCGTCGACGACCTGATCGAGAACAGGCAGAACAAGCACTGATCTGAACGGAAGGAGGCGGGCAAAAACCCGCCTCCTTCTTTTTGAAGTCCCGACTCGTTTTTGAAGTCCTTACTCGGGCAAACCAGCTTTGCGGTCCCGCATCCTTCCGATTTGTTCGGAAGCGCTCAGAAGTCGCTGGTGAGGCCCTTCACTTCCCAGTCGCCATAGCGGCCGGGCTCCATGCCCCCGCGCCCGCCAAGCTCGACCGGTCGCGCGGCTTCGGCCTGCTTGTAGGCCTTGCGCCGTTCGGCAGCCTCTTTCAGCGCCCGCTCGGCCGCCGGGCTGAGAGCCTTGTCTTCCGCTGAGGTGCTTTCCTTCGGTTCCGTGCCATCTTGATCTGTCATTTCCGTCCTGCCAAATGGATTGAAAGCTGGCCTTTCGCTTCCCATCATATAGCGAAACAGGTGCGTGGGATCGACCCTTTGCACGCGGGAACACGGAGTACGGTATGAACACGATGCGCACCGCCATGCTGCTGGCCGCCATGACGGCGCTGTTCATGGGCGTGGGCTACCTGATCGGCGGCTCGGGCGGCATGACGATCGCTTTCGTGATCGCGGCGGCCACCAATCTGTTCAGCTACTGGAACGCCGACAAGATGGTGCTGTCCATGCACCATGCCGTCGAGGTCGATGAGCGCAACGCGCCCGAATATTACGCCATCGTGCGCGAGCTTGCCTCGCGGGCCGGGCTGCCGATGCCGCGTGTCTATCTCATCGACAACCCGCAGCCCAACGCCTTCGCCACCGGCCGCAACCCGGAAAACGCCGCCGTCGCCGCCACCACCGGGCTCCTGCAGCGCCTGTCGCCTGAGGAAGTCGCCGGCGTCATGGCGCATGAGCTTGCCCATGTGCAGAACCGCGACACGCTCACCATGACCATCGTCGCCACGCTTGCCGGCGCCATTTCGATGCTCGGCAACTTCGCGCTGTTTTTCGGCGGCAACCGCGACAACAACAACAATCCGCTGGGCTTCATCGGCGTGCTGGTGGCGATGATCGTCGCTCCCTTCGCAGCCATGATTGTGCAGATGGCGGTCAGCCGCACGCGCGAATATGCCGCTGACCGGCGCGGCGCGGAAATCTGCGGCCGACCGCTTTGGCTGGCTTCCGCCCTTGACAAGATCGCGCGCAACGCCGAACGCATCCACAATCCCGATGCCGAGCGCAATCCGGCAACGGCGCATCTCTTCATCATCAACCCCCTTTCCGGCGAGCGCATGGACAATCTGTTCTCCACCCACCCCGACACGGGCAACCGCATCGCCGCGCTGCAGGCCATGGCGAACGAGTGGGAGGGACCGGCCAGCGCGCCCGATATGCACCGCCAGCCCGATCCTGCCCCCCGCAGCGCTCCGTCCCGGAACGCTCCGCAGGCGAATGCCGACCCCGGCGAAGGCCAGAGTGCCGGGCCATGGGGCGGGCGCCAGCAGAATGAAGCTCCGTCCCGGCAGGCAAAAACCAAGTGCAGCCCCAAGTCCAATCCATGGGGCCGCAATCCCACCGGGCCGAAAGGCCCGTGGTCGTGAAGCCCGGGGGTTTGAAATCGGGGGCGCAGACGCGCAGACGGCATCCTTCCGGTTCACGCAGCCCGGACACCGCATCGCCAGCCGTGGCGGGCCTTGCCGCGCGCAAGACCGCCGTGCGGCTGCTCGGTGCCGTCATCGAAGCCAGCACGTCGCTGGACGGCCTGACCGACAACGAGCACGGCCACCCGCAATATATGGCGCTCGACATGCGCGACCGCGCACTGGTCCGCGCCATGCTGGGCGCGGCGCTGCGCCACCGCGTCACCATCAGCGCACTGCTGTCGAAGCGGCTCGACAAGCCGCTGCCGGCCAACGCGACCGCGCTTGCCCATATCCTGCATATCGCCGCCGCGCAGATCCTCTTCCTCGACGTGCCCGACAGCGCCGCTGTCGACCTCGCCGTCACCCACGCCAAGTCGGATCCCCGCACGCAGCGTTTCGCCGGGCTGGTCAATGCGGTGCTGCGCGCGCTCTGCCGCGCCAAGGCAACCGAGCTCGAAACGGCGCTCGCCGGCACCCACGACGCGCCGGAATGGTTCGCGAACCGGCTTGCCGCGGCCTATGGCGCGGACGAAGCCGGCGCCATCCTCCGCGCCCACCGGCTTGAGGCGCCCATCGACATCACCGTCAAGTCAGACCCCGATCTGTGGGCGCAACGCCTCGGCGGCATCGTCCTGCCGACGGGTTCCGTGCGGCTGGAAAAGCTCGATGGCGCCATCACCGGACTGCCGGGCTTCGATGAGGGCGCGTGGTGGGTTCAGGACGCCGCCGCCGCCCTGCCGGCACGGCTGATGGGCGACATTTCCGGCAAAAAGGTCGCCGATTTGTGCGCGGCCCCCGGCGGCAAGACCGCGCAGCTCATTCTCGCCGGCGCTGACGTCACCGCCGTGGACGCCTCGGCAAGCCGCCTGAAGCGTCTCTCCCGCAATCTCGACCGGCTCGGGCTGAAGGCCACCGTCATCCACAGCGATCTGATGCAGCTGGACCCGCCCGACCTGTTCGATGCGGTGCTGCTCGACGCGCCCTGCTCCTCCACCGGCACGGTTCGCCGTCACCCCGACGTGCCGTGGACGAAGACGCCGGACGATATCGCCCGGCTGGCCGCTCTCCAGCGCCGGCTGCTGGACAAGGCGTTCACGCTGATTCGCGACGGCGGCATCGTCCTGTTCTCGAATTGCTCGCTCGACCCGTCAGAGGGCGAGGAGCTGATCGCCGCGTTTCTTGGGGATACGCCCGGAGCGGAACAGGACCCGATCCAGCCGCAGGAAGTGCCCGGCATCGCGCCATTCGTCACGCCACAGGGAGCCCTGCGCACCACGCCGGCGGGGCTGGATATGGGTTCGCCTTCGCTTTCGGGGCTGGACGGTTTTTACGCCGCAAGGCTGAGGAAGCGCGCTGCCTCATAAGGTGAGAGCAGGCTTAGGCAAGCCGTTGCTTACGAAAGCATGTGGACAGAATGCCCTGCGGCCTGCGCCGCAGGTTTGCATTCCCCTTCGCATAACCTATTGAATCACATAGTTTGCATGTAAATTCGAGACTTCGGTACAAGCGTTGGCCACTGCTGCCATGAATACGACTCGCCTTTGGGCGCTGGTCGCACGGGAATTCTGGCGCAAGGCGCGCCGGAACCTGCGCGCCGGTCCGGCCTATCGCTGGCGCTATTCCGGCCGCACGCCCGAGCGTGTGCTGATCGCTCCGCCCGACCTGCGCCTTGCCGATCCCCAGATCGCCACGGAGATCTATTACGGCCGCTTTCCGCTTTCGGGCCGGCTCGTGGAGACCGGCGGCGAATCGCCATTCCGCGTTTCCGCCTCCCATGAAGGCTGGCAACGCTCCCTGCACGGCTTCCGCTGGCTGCGCCACATGCGCGCCGCGAGTTCCGAGCTTGCCTCGGCCAATGCGCGGGTGCTGGTCAAGGACTGGATCGCCATCCACGGCAGCCACATAGCCGGCATCGCCTGGGATCCGGGCGTGACCGCCAAGCGCATCATCGCCTGGCTCCAGCACTCCTCCGTGGTGCTGCAGGGCGCGGATCTGCCCTTCTACCGCGCTTTCCTGAAATCGCTGGCGATGCAGATCCGCTACCTGCGCTCGATGGCGCGCGAGATGCCGCATGGCAAGGACCTGCTGCGCGCCCGCATCGCCCTTGCCTTCGCCGCCCTTTCCCTGCCTGCGCCGCCATCGGCGCTGCGCTCGGCCAGCCGCAATCTGGCCGAGGAACTCGATCGCCAGATCCTTCCCGACGGCGGCCACATCTCGCGCAATCCGCTGATGGTTCTGGAGTTCCTCGCCGACATATTGCCGCTGCGCCAGACCTACGCAAATCAGGCCGAACAGCCGCCGGCGGCATTGATGGGAGCCGTGGACCGCATGCTGCCGGCGCTGCGCTTCTTCCGCCATCAGGAAGGCAGCCTCGCCTGCTTCAACGGCATGGGCGCCACCATACAGGACCGCATCGCCGCCATATTGCGCCATGACGACACCGCCGGCGCGCCGCTTCTGCACGCGCCCCATTCCGGCTATGAGCGCCTCAGCATCGGCGATGTCACCGTGATCGCCGATACCGGCGCGCCGCCGCCCCTCGAAGTCTCGGGCTCGGCGCATGCCGGCTGCCTCTCCTTCGAACTGTCGTCGGGGCGCCACCATTTCATCGTCAATGCCGGCGTCGACACCTATGGCGACCCGGAATTCAGGCCGCTGGCGCGCGCCACCGCTGCCCACTCCACGGCCACGATCAACGACAATTCGTCGGCCCGCTTCAGCCATTCGTCACGCCTCTCCGGCCTTGTCGGCTCGCCGCTGATCGGCGGCCCGCAGCATATCCATTGTGAGCGCCGCGACGGGCCGGACAGGCACGGCTTTCTCGCCCGCCATGACGGCTACCTGCCTCGCTTCGGCCTGTGGCATGAACGTGAGCTGATCCTTTCCAACCGGGGCGGAACGCTGTTCGGCCGCGACAGCTTCCTTGCCGACACCCCAAGCCGCACCCGCAATGACGCCCAGCATCTGGTGACGGTTCGTTTTCACCTCCACCCCGAGATCAACCTGTTCACCGACTCAGGCGGCCATTACGTGCTGGCCGCCGACAATGGCGATGCGTGGATGTTCTCCTGCGCCGAGGTCGCGCCGCAGGTGGAAGAGTCCATCTATTTCGCCGGCATTGCAGGCCCGCGCATCACCCGCCAGCTCCTGCTCTCCTTCGACGCCTCGGAGGTTCCCGAGATTCGCTGGCGCCTGAAGCGGGTGCGGCTGGCGGGCGCAAGCCTTCCTAACTGACGAACGACGCATCAAAGCCCGGCCTGTCTGCGATTCATGCGTTTAATTCGCAGCCCTCATGTGCTAGGGCGCGGCCATATTCCCGCAGCATGAAGGACCCCGCGCATGGCTGTCGCCTCCAAGAACATTCCCGCTCCCGATCTGGTGCCGGTGCGCCGGGCGCTGCTGTCGGTCTCCGACAAGACGGGCCTCGTCGATTTCGCACGCGCGCTGGCTGCCGCCGGCATCGAGCTGGTGTCCACGGGCGGAACCTCGAAGGCGATCGCGGAGGCCGGCATTGCGGTGCGCGATGTCTCCGAACTGACCGGCTTTCCCGAGATCATGGACGGCCGCGTCAAGACGCTGCATCCCTCCGTGCACGGCGCACTGCTCGGCATTCGCGACGACGCCGAACATGTCGAAGCCATGCGCGCCCACAACATCGAGCCGATCGATCTGGTGGTGGTCAATCTCTATCCGTTCGAGGAGGTGCGGGCCTCGGGCGCCGGCTATGCGGCAATCGTGGAGAACATCGATATCGGCGGCCCCGCCATGGTGCGGGCTTCGGCCAAGAACCATGCCTATGTCGCCATCGTCACCGACCCGGAAGATTATGCCGGCGTGCTGGAAGCCATGCAGGCGAATTCCGGCTCGCTATCGCTGGATTTCCGCAAGTGGCTGGCCGCAAAAGCCTTTGCCCGCACTGCCGCCTATGACGCCGGCATCTCCAACTGGTTCACTGAGACGCTGGAGATCGAAAACCCGACATGGCGCGCTTTCGGCGGCAAACTGGACAGCGTCATGCGCTATGGAGAAAACCCGCACCAGCAGGCCGGCTTCTACGTCACCGGTGAGAAGCGCCCGGGCGTTGCCACGGCGCACCAGTTGCAGGGCAAGCAGCTTTCCTACAACAACATCAACGATACCGATGCCGCTTTCGAGCTGGTGGGCGAATTCGATCCGGCCCGCACCGCGGCGGTCGCCATCATCAAGCACGCCAATCCCTGCGGCGTCGCCGAAGGCGCTTCGCTGAAGGACGCCTATCTGAAGGCGCTTGCCTGCGATCCGGTTTCCGCCTTCGGCGGCATCGTGGCGCTGAACGGGCTGCTCGACGCGGAGGCGGCCGAGGAGATCGTGAAAACCTTCACCGAAGTGATCATCGCCCCGCAAGCCAGCGAGGAAGCGCAGGCCATCGTTGCCGCGAAGAAGAACCTGCGCCTGCTCGTCACCGGCGGCCTGCCCGATCCGCGCATGGCCGGCATGATGGTGAAGTCGGTGGCCGGCGGCCTCCTCGTTCAGGGCCGCGACAATGCCGTGGTCGACGATCTCGACCTCAAGGTGGTGACGAAGCGCGCGCCGAACGACGCCGAGATGGCCGATTTGCGCTTTGCCTTCCGCGTCGCCAAGCATGTGAAGTCGAACGCCATCGTCTATGCGAAGGACAGCGCCACCGTCGGCATCGGTGCCGGCCAGATGAGCCGCGTCGATTCCTCACGCATCGCCGCCCGCAAGGCGATCGATGCAGCGGAGGCGGCCGGCTGGGCCGGGCCGCTGACCAAGGGCTCGGTCGTGGCCTCGGATGCCTTCTTCCCCTTCGCCGACGGCCTGCTGAGCGCAGTGGAAGCCGGCGCCACCGCCGTCATCCAGCCGGGTGGCTCGATGCGCGACGAGGAAGTGATCGCCGCGGCCGACGCCCATGGCATCGCCATGGTGTTCACCGGCACCCGCCACTTCCGGCACTGAGCCGGCCGCCGGCCTCCCGCTCTCAGGTAAAGTCTCAGCGCCCTTTCCGGTCCGCCGGATAGGGCGTGCCGGCCAGCAGAGCCATGCCTGTGACGATGAACAGGATGATCATCGCCATGCCGAGCCGTGGCGAGCCGCTGAGCGCCGTCACGGTCGCCACCATGAAGGGTGCGGCAAAGCTCGTTACGCGCCCGGCCAGCGCATAGATGCCGAAATAGCGGCCGGCTTCCTCGGCCGAGACGCTGCGCGCCATATAGGAGCGTGACGAGGCCTGCGCCGGCCCGAAGGCGATACCGATCAGCAATCCGTATAGGATGTAGGCCTTTTCCGCGGCCGTGCCGAACAGCCCGCCCGAATCGGCAGCGGAAAGCTGCAGGACGCCAAACAGCGTGTACCCCGGACCCGTCGAGACGATACCGACCGTCGCCACGCTGAGCAGAACCAGCGAGACCATCACCACCACCTTGGAGCCGAAGGCGCTGTCCATCCTTGCCGCGACAAGGCAGCCGAAGATCGCCACCACGTTGAGAATGATGCCGAATATGCCGATCTCAGTGATCGACCAGCCGAACATCGCCGCGGCAAATCCGCCGCCGAGCACGATCAGCGCGTTGACGCCGTCCTGATAGATCATGCGGGCGATGAGAAACCGGAAGATGCCGGGACGCCGGCGCACCTCGCCCAGCGTCGATTTCAGCTCCGCCAGCCCCTGACGCACGGCCGGGCGGATCGGGATACCCTTCACCGCATCCGGCGTGAACAGGAACATCGGCAGGATGAACACCAGATACCAGAGCGCTGACAGCGGCCCGGTGGCGCGGGCATCTTCGCCCAGCGCCGGATCGAGCCCGAACAGGGGCTTCAGGCCGACGATGGTGAGCCCCGTCTCCGGCAAGGCCGCAAGGCAGGCAACCACGAAGATCAGCACCACCATGCCACCCAGATAGCCAAGCCCCCATGCGATATTGGAGATCTTTCCGATCTCTTCTTTCGGCACCAGCCGCGGCATCATGGAATCGTTGAAGACGGTGGAGAATTCGGCCGCGACCGAGGCCAGCGAGAACACCGCCACCACCCAGAACAGGCCGGAGCCGGGAGCCGCCAGCCACAGCAGGAGCAGGCAGCCGATCTTGATCGTGGCGAAGCAGGCGATCCACGGCTTGCGCGGTCCGGTCTGGTCGGAAATCGCGCCGAGCACCGGCGACAGCACGGCGATGGCAAACCCTGCCGCCGCCACGCCATATCCCCATGCCGCCTGGCCGGCGACCGGATCGCTCGCCATGCGCGACACGAAATAGGGACCGAAAATGAAGGTGGTGACGACCGTGAAAAAGGGCTGCGCCGCCCAGTCGAACAGCATCCAGCCCCAGATACCGGCACGCGATGCCTTGCGCGCCTCGATGCAGGTTTCACTCATGCCATCTCCATCCGCCTGCCACGTCCAGCGCCCAATCCGCATGCCGGGATATAGAGCATTTATGGCGAAGTGGCATCGTCCGGACTGCACGAATGCAGAATACGTTCAGAAGGCGAAAGAAAACCGGGACCCGAAGCCCCGGTTTTCTGTCAGCGGGTTATGCACCCTGAAGATAGGGCCAAACCTCCATCGCCCCGCGATAGATCATCTCGCCCGCCACATAAAGGATGATGACGAGACCGACATAGGCGATCCAGCGATGCTTCTGGAGGATGCGCGCGATGAAGCTGGCGGCGAGGCCCATCAGGGCGATCGAGAGCGCCAGGCCGAAGATCAGCACGCCGGGATGGTCGCGTGCGGCGCCTGCGACCGCCAGCACATTGTCCAGCGACATGGACACGTCGGCAATGACGATCTGCCAAGCCGCCTGCGCGAAGGTCTTGCGCGGAGCCTTGCCGGCAACCGCGCCATCCTTGTCGATGTCGCTCTCCGTCAGGGCTTCCATGCCCTGAGCTTCCTCGGCAGCGCTGTGGCGCAGTTCCCGCCACATCTTCCAGCACACCCAAAGAAGCAGCACACCACCGGCCAGCAGCAGACCGACGATCTGGAGAAGCTGGGTCGTGGCGGCCGCGAAGCCGATGCGCAGCACCGTCGCGGCGATGATGCCAATGAGGATGGCCTTGGCGCGCTGCTCCTTGGGAAGGCCGGCGGCCGCCAGTCCGATAACGATGGCGTTGTCGCCGGCCAGAACCAGGTCGATCATGATGACCTGCAACAGGGCCGTTAACGCATCGCCCGTGAAAAATTCTGTCATTCTGCACCCTTGCGTTCAGCTTGGGCGATCTGGCGCGCATATGAACCTTGCCGGACACACAGTCCGTCACAAGAACTCAGATGCGGTTTGAAATGGGAAACATGAAAGCCAGGCCGCCGGTTTTGAATTCCAGTCCGACATCACAGCCAAATTGACTGCCAGAGGGGCCCGGCCTGGTGCGCAATGCCTACGTCACCGGCCTTCAAAACGCAAGAGGTCTTCTGGAGGCCCGCCGGCTCGCCGCCGGCGGGAATGATTCATCAGATCACAGCGCCGAGCCCTCAGGCCCCGCGCGGCCCCGACAGATCGCTCATCAGCCCCGCCGCGACGGACAGGCGCGACACCGAGATGTCGCCCGCCTCGGTCAGGGCCTGAAGACGCTCCCGGATCGCGCCGACGCGCGCGCCACCAGCTTCCAGCCACGCGGCCACCGGATCTTCCGCCCCGCCATGGCCGGCCAGCGCCGCCACCGCGATGCCGCTCCGTGCGGCGTCGATCGTGTCGGTCGCGCGCGACAGGGCGAGCTGGTCGTAATAGTCGGAGGGCGAGATCGCATAGGCGGCCTCTTCGATGCGGGCGATACGAAACGCTTCGCTGACCGCGAAGAACGCCCGCGCCGCCGCGATCATATCCGCACCGGCCAGGCGCGCGGTGAGCGCGATGTCGGGCACCAGATCGGCGAACTCGGCCAGCGCCAGCCGGGCTGCGAGCTGTTCGGGCACGCCGTGCGAGACGAGATCCGCGCGCGCGGCATCCACCCGTTCGCGGGACGTTTCGGGCAGCAGCTGGAGCAGGTTCGGCTCAAGTTCCGTCCGCGCCGTCTTGAGGCTCGCAATGCGTTCGTCGAGGTCGCCGCCCCCGGCATCGTTCTTCAGGTACCAGCCGCTGTTCACATAGATCAGCCGGCTGACCGTCTGGTAGAGGCCGAGCTGAACCTCGCCGTCGATGCGGTTGTCGAGCGCATCGATCTCGTCGTAGAGCGCGGGCAGCCCGAAGCCTTCGCGGATCAACACGAAGGTCAGCATCACATCCGCAGCGCTGCGCCCCGTCGTCTCCATCAGCCGGTTGACGAAGGTGGGCCCGCCACGGTTGACCAGATCATTGGCCAGAACCCGGGTGATGATCTCGCGCCGCAGGCGATGGGTGGTGATTTCCTCGCCAAACCTTTCAGCCATGGCATGCGGGAAGTAGCTCATCAGGTCCTGCCCGAAATGCGGATTGTCCGGCACCTCGGAGGCGACGATATCGCTGAACAGCACGATCTTGGCATAGGCGAGCAGCACACCGAGCTCTGGCCGCGTCAACGGCTCGCCCCGCGCCTCGCGCTCGGCCAGCACCGCAGCCGAAGGCAGGTTCTCGACCGCCCGGTCGAGCAGGCCACGGCTTTCCAGCGCCGCCATGAAGCGGGCCTGATGGGCCATGTCGGCAAGGCCGCGCCGCCGCGCAAGCGAGAGGGCGAGCGTCTGCTGGTAGTTGTTGGCCAGAACCAGCCCCGCCACCTCATCCGTCATCTCGGCCAGCAATTTGTTGCGCGCGGGCCGCTCAAGCGCGCCCTTGCGCATGGCGGCGGCCAGCGCGATCTTGATGTTGACCTCGACGTCCGAACAGTTGACACCGCCGGAGTTGTCGATGGCGTCGGAGTTGCTGCGGCCGCCCCTGAGGCCATATTCGATGCGGGCGCGCTGGGTCATGCCGAGGTTAGCACCCTCGCCTATGACCTTGGCGCGCACATCGCCGCCATTGATGCGGATGGCATCGTTGGCGCGGTCGCCCACATCCTGATTGGTTTCGCCGGCCGCCTTCAGATAGGTGCCGATGCCGCCGAACCACAACAGGTCCACAGGTGCTGCAAGAATGGCGCGGATCACCTCGACCGGCGTGGCGACCGTCTTGCCGATGCCGATCGCCGCAGCCGCCTCCGGCGTCAGCGTGATCGACTTCTGCGACCGCGACACGATCATGCCGCCGGCGGAGAGCTTCGACTTGTCGTAGTCCTGCCAGCTCGAACGCGGCACGCCGAACAGGCGCTGGCGCTCGGCAAAGGACGAGGCGGCGTCCGGATCGGGATCGATGAAGATGTCGCGATGGTCGAAGGCCGCGATCAGGCGGGTCTGCTCTGACCGCAGCATGCCGTTGCCGAACACGTCGCCCGACATGTCGCCGACGCCGATGCAGGTGAACGGCGTCGTCTGGATGTCGCGGTTCATTTCGCGGAAGTGCCGCTTTACCGCTTCCCACGCACCGCGCGCGGTGATCGCCATGCCCTTATGGTCGTAGCCGGCCGAACCGCCGCTGGCGAAGGCATCGTCCAGCCAGAAATCATGCGCCTCGGAAATCGCGTTGGCCGTATCGGAGAAGGTCGCGGTGCCCTTGTCTGCGGCGACGACGAAATATGGATCGTCGCCATCATGGCGCACCACGCCCTGCGGCGGGATCACCGCATCGGTGCCGATATTGTCGGTGATCGACAGCATGCTGGAGATGAAGTTGATGTAGGCAGCCCGGCCGGCCTCGAACACCTCGTCGCGGCTGCCGCCCACCGGCAGGCGCTTGGGATAAAAACCGCCCTTGGCGCCGACCGGCACGATGACCGCGTTCTTGACCTGCTGGGCCTTGACCAGACCCAGGACCTCGGTGCGGTAGTCCTGCGCGCGATCCGACAGGCGCAGGCCTCCGCGCGCCACCGGGCCGAAGCGCAGATGCACGCCCTCGACCTGCGAGCCATAGACGAAGATCTCGCGCCACGGCCGCGGCTCGGGCAGCCCTTCTATGGCGCGCGGATCGAGCTTGAAGGCCAGCGAGTGACCCCGCTCCAGCTTGCCCTCGACGAAATGGTTGGTGCGCAGCGTCGCCTCGATCAGGTTGAGGTAGCGGCGGATGATGGTGTCGTCATCGATGTTGGGAACGTCTTCCAGCGCGTCCCTGATCTTGGCCTTGAGATGGCGCGCCGCCACCTCGTCGCCCTGCGGTGCGGCCGGATCGAAACGGGCGACGAACAGCATGTAGAGCCCGCGCGCGATCTCGGGATAACGGTTCAGCGCCGCCGCGATGAAGTCCTGGCTCTGCGGAATGCCCGCCTGCTGCAGGTAGCGGCCATAGGCGCGCAGCACCAGTATTTCGCTGGCGGCGAGACCAGCCGTCTGGGCCAGCGCATTGTAGCCGTCATTGTCCATTTCGCCGCGCCACACGGCGAGGAATGCCTCGTCGAACAGCGCGCCGCCGTCGGACAGGTCGACCGGCCGGCCATAGGCGTTCTCCAGCTCCATGTCGTGGACGAACACCTTGTCCGCGCCTTCGGTCCCGCTCCCTCCGTCAACCTCGAATGTGCGCTCGCTGATGACGCGGAACCCCAGATTTTCGAGGATCGGCACGCGCTGAGACAGGGCCACCGGGCTGCCATGGTGATAGATCTTCAGCGAAGCCTGTTCCTGCGTCTGGAAGACATCGCGATAATAGTCGATCACGATCGGGTTCTCCCCGCTCACCTGCGCAATGCGGGCGGCGTCGACGAGCGCGACGTCCGGCGAGAAACTGTTGCGGTAGCTCTGCGGAAGACGCTGGGCGATCTCCGTCACCTGCCGGTCGACGCCTTCGGGGCCGGCCGCCTCGCGCAGCGCATCTTCCCATGTGCGCACGATATCGCGGATTTCGGCCTCGATCGTTGCCGTATCCACTTCCGGCGTCTTGCAGCCGGAGCGGCCGATGATGAAATGGATGCGCGCCAGTCCCCCTTCCGGGAAAGCCGGATAGAAGGCGGAGACGCGGCCTTCGAACACGGTTTTCAGATAGACGCCGATCTTTTCGCGCACCTCCGAATCGTAATGATCGCGGGGAACGAAGACAATGACGGAGACGAAGCGGTCGAACTGGTCCGCCCGGATCAGCGCACGCACACGCGGCCGGTCAACCAGACCGAGTATCGCTTCGCAATGCCTGCCCAGCAAAGGCACCGGAATCTGGAACAGCTCGTCACGCGGATAGCTCTCCAGCACATTGATGAGGGCCTTGCCTGCATGGTCGAGCTGGTTGAGGCCGGACTGTTCGATCACCGTCTTCGCCTTGGAGCGAAGATAGGGAATGTTCATCACCGAGCGCGTGTAGGCGGTGGACGTGAACAGGCCGACGATGCGCAGTTCACCCGCAAGCTCGCCATCGGCCGTGTAGGTCTTGACCCCGACATAGTCGAGGTAAATGCGCCGGTGCACCGACGACTTGGCGTTTGCCTTGGTCACGATCAGTGGCTCGGGCCCGTGCAGGAAGGCGCGGATTTCCGGCGTGGTGGTCACCGATTCCGTGCCACGGCGCAGCACCAGAACGTCCGGATCCCCCAGAATGCCGAGACCCGCCTTGTCGGCCAGTTCCAGCGTGCCGCTTTCCTCGCCGCCGCTGTATCTGTATTCGCGCATGCCGAGGAAGGTGAAATTGTCGTCGCGCAGCCATTCGAGGAAGGCGATCGCCTCCCTGACGGCCTCCTGCTCCAGCGGAACCGGTGCATGGCGGAAATCGCTGATCGCCACATCCAGTCTGGCCAGCATCGGTTTCCAGTCGTGGACGGCGGCGCGCACCTGCTCAAGCGTGCGGCTGAGCTTCTGCTCCAGCAGGGAAGCTTCATCCGCGTTCATGCGGGCGACATGAACCTGAATGACGCTCAGCCGGTCGGCACCGGCGTCTTCGCGGGACGCACATGTGTCACCCAGAATTTCCACCCCGCCCGCAGCGTCATGGCGCACGTTCAGCACCGGATGCGCGACGAAGAACGCCTCCCCGACCGCCTCGTTGATCTCGCCGATGACGGAATCGAACAGGAACGGCATGTTGTCGTTGACGACGGTGATGACCGTTACGGGGCGGCCCTGCCGCGAGACGTCCGCACCGGCATCGATCAGGATGGTGCTCCCGCCCTTGCTGTGGCTTGCGACGGCTTGTTCGGCCAGCGCTGCGGCGCGTTCCAGATCCGCTTCATCATAGGCCGCGACGTCCTCATCGGGTGCCCGCGCCAGCAAATATTCCAGAAGTCTGCCGCCGGTTCCGGAGCCAGCCCCGGCGCTCCTCTTCGTTGCGGTTCTGTCGTATCCGGCTTTCTCAATAGCCATGATATGCTTTGTCCTTCTGACGAAATGACAGCCATATGATCACAGATGGGTGGCTGCTTTTTGAATGACAGGCCTCAGCCCGCAGGAAGTCGTCGCGGCGTGTGCATGCGCTGAACCATCACGAGCGCCCGGCAATCGCGGCGGCGGCACCCGCCATGGTCGCAGCACTGATGCGGTTGGCGATCTGCATGGCACGCCGGCTCTTCAGCAGGCGGCGCGCCTGAACGGCGGCAAGCGCCCATGAGAGATCGATGATGACCAGAACCACGACCATGGTCAGCGTCAGTTCAAGCCAGCCCAGCACGGTGACCGATTGCAGATCGATGATGGTCGGCAGCAGCGCCAGATAGAACATCATCACCTTGGGGTTGCCGAGCGACACCGCCAGACCCGCGAAGAACATTTTCAGGGAGGAACCTGCCTGCGGCAGGGGCGCGCCGTGCGCCTCGACAGGGGCCGTCCACATCTTCCACGCGAGAAAAAGCAGATATCCCACGCCAGCCCATTTCAGGATGAGAAAGGCAAGATGGAAAGTCTGGGCAACCACCGCAAGCCCGAAAACCGCTAGCGAGAGCCAGATCGCCTCCCCGATCCAGAGCGCCAGCAGAAACGGGAACACCCCGCGAAAGCCCGTGGAAATGACCCGCGCGACCAGCGCCGCCACGGACGGCCCCGGAGAGCCGGCGGCAACGAACAATGCTGCGGCGAAGATGAGCAGAGAGGTCAGATCCATTCCGCAAGCTCCAGGCTGATGCGGCGATCATAATCTTTTGAGGCGACCTGACCAGACGTCATCTGGTTCTTAAATCGATATGAAAAACCCGGCGCCGATGACGCCGGGTTTTTTCTGTTGATGATGAGGCTGGCTGCGGTCAGGCCGCGCCGGCCACCTTCTGCTTCTCGAAGCGCTTGCGCTCATTGGGATCGAGATAGAGCTTGCGCAGGCGGATCGACTTCGGCGTCACTTCCACCAGCTCGTCCTCCTGGATCCACGACAGTGCGCGCTCCAGCGTCATGCGGATTGGCGGGGTCAGCTTCACGGCCTCATCCTTGCCGGCGGCGCGGATGTTGGTGAGCTTCTTGCCCTTCAGCACGTTCACTTCCAGATCGTTGTCACGCGAATGGATGCCGATGATCATGCCCTGATAGACCTTGACGCCGGGATCGATCACCATCGGGCCGCGATCTTCCAGATTCCACAGCGCATAGGCGACAGCCTCGCCCTGTTCGTTGGAGATCAGAACGCCGTTGGTGCGTCCGCCCAGCTCGCCCTTGTAAGGCTGGTAGGAATTGAACAGGCGGTTCATCACCGCCGTGCCGCGCGTGTCGGTCAAAAGCTCCGACTGGTAGCCGATGAGACCGCGGGTCGGGGCGAGGAAGACGAGACGCTGGCGATCACCGCCGGACGGGCGCAGCTCGATCATCTCGGCCTTGCGCTCGCTCATCTTCTGCACGACGATGCCGGCGTGCTCCTCGTCGACGTCGATGACGACTTCCTCGATCGGCTCCAGAATCTGGCCGTTCTCGTCCTTCTGCATGACGACGCGCGGACGCGACACGGCAAGCTCGAAGCCCTCGCGGCGCATGGTCTCGATCAGAACCGAAAGCTGCAGCTCGCCGCGGCCCGACACATAGAAGGAATCCTTATCGGCAGATTCCTCGATGCTGAGCGCCACGCTGCCCTCGGCTTCCTTGAGCAGACGATCGCGGATAACGCGGCTCGTCACCTTGTCGCCCTCGGTGCCCGCCAGCGGCGAATCGTTGACGATGAAGCTCATGGTCACGGTCGGCGGATCGATCGGCTGGGCCGGCAGCGCCTCGTTCAGCGAAGGATCGCAGAACGTGTCGGCGACAGTGCCCTTGGAAAGACCGGCGATGGCGACGATGTCACCTGCCTGCGCCTCTTCGATCGGCTGGCGCTCGATGCCACGGAAGGCGAGAATCTTTGACACGCGGCCGGTTTCCAGAACCGTGCCGTCATGGTGCAGAACCTTGACCGGCTGGTTCGGCTTCAGCGTGCCGCTTTCGATGCGGCCGGTGACGATGCGGCCAAGGAAAGGGTTGGCTTCCAGAATGGTGCCGATCATGCGGAAGGGGCCATCGCCGACCTTCGGGGCCGGAACGTGGTCGAGCACCAGATCGAACAGCGGTGCAAGGCCCTGATCCTTGGGACCCTCGGGGCTGGCGGCCATCCAGCCGTCGCGGCCCGAACCGTACAGGATCGGGAAGTCGAGCTGCTCGTCGGTGGCGTCGAGCGCCGCGAACAGGTCAAACACCTCGTTGATGACCTCATCGGCGCGGGCGTCGGGACGGTCGATCTTGTTGATGGCGACGATGGGGCGAAGGCCGACCTTCAGCGCCTTGCCGACCACAAACTTGGTCTGCGGCATCGGGCCTTCGGCCGAGTCGACCAGCACGATCACGCCGTCGACCATGTTGAGGATGCGCTCCACCTCGCCGCCGAAATCGGCGTGGCCGGGGGTGTCGACGATGTTGATGCGGGCGTCTTTCCACTCCACCGAAGTCGCCTTGGCGAGAATGGTGATGCCGCGCTCCTTCTCGATATCGCCGGAATCCATGACGCGTTCAGCGACGCGCTGGTTGTCGCGGACGGAGCCGGATTGCTTGAGGAGCGCATCGACCAGCGTCGTCTTGCCGTGGTCAACATGCGCGATGATCGCGATGTTACGGAGTTTCATTGGTATCTTCTCTGGGGTACTGACGGCGGCAGCCAAAGCGGGTCCGGCCGCCCACGCCATCAATTTCGGTTGGCGCGCTCTTACAGGTTTTTTCGCAAATGCGAAAGGGCAGCGGCCAAAGAAAATCGCCGCTTACGATTTGTTAAGGGTCCGGATGCGATAAAGTTTCGTTAACCAAGGGTGCAGCGAACCCTTTCCGAAAGGCGATTGGACATGGCCATGCCGACTGCAGCGCGAACCGGATTCCGCCTCACCATGCTGTGCGTGGCCGCCGTCCTCGCAGGCGGTGCAGCCCATTCCATGACCTCAGTCAAGGGCGACAGCGAGGACAGGGTCCTGTCCGTCACCGCCGCCCAGCAGCTCTTTGCCGATGCGCCCGACGGCGTCGACCACATGGTGACCGGCCCGGTCAGCTCCGCCTTCCGCGAGCGTCAGCGCGAGGCCGGCTGCGCCGATGCGGTGTGGCCGAACGTGCCGCTCGCCTGCTTCCCCGGCTGATCTGCCCACTCAGGCCGGCTGCGGCTCGGGATCGCTTTGCGGCTTGCTGGTATCGATCAGCATCGAGATGCAGGCCGCCGCAAGACCGGTCAGCCCGGCAATCAGGAAGGCCATTTCATAGTCTCCCTGCAACTCATGCATGATGCCGCCGAAATAGGCGGCCGCCGCTGCGCCCACCTGATGGCCGGCCACCACCCAGCCGAACACCAGCGGACCCACCGCATCGCCGAATCCTTCATTGGCCAGCCGCAGCGTCGGCGGCACCGTGGCGATCCAGTCGAGCCCGTAGAAGATGGCGAAGACGATGAGGGCCGTGGCCGAGAAGCCTGAATAAGGCAGGTACATCAGCGACAGGCCGCGAATGCCGTAATAAATGAACAGCAGCTTGCGTGGATCGAAGCGGTCGGTCAGCCAGCCGGACAGCGTGGTGCCGATCAGATCGAACACGCCCATCAGCGACAACAGCCCCGCCGCCTGAATCTCGTTGATGCCCATGTCGCCGCAAAACGCGATGAGATGGGTGCCGACCAGCCCGTTGGTGGTGAAGCCGCAGATGAAGAAGGTGGCGAACAGATACCAGAAGATGCGCGTGCCGGCGGCCCGCTTCAGGGTCGACAGCGTGTGAATAAAAAAATTGCCGCGTGCCGAGGGCGGCACCGGCGGCGCATCATCGGCATCCGCACCATAGCGCACAAGGCCGACAGAGGCGGGGCGCTCCAGCACAAGAAACCACACCAGCGGCAAAAGTGCAGCCGTGGCGATGGAAACCGTCAGCGCCACCGGCCGCCATCCGCCCGACTGGGCAAGGGCCGCCAGCAGCGGCAGGAACACCAGCATGCCGGAGGCGCTGGACGCCGACATCAGCCCCATGACGAGGCCGCGATTGGTCTTGAACCAGCGGTTGACGATGGTGGCGCCGAGCACGGTGGCGACCGCGCCGGATCCGATCCCCGAAAAGATGCCCCATGTGAGCACCATGTGCCATGGCTGCGTCATCCACAGGCTGAACGCCGTCGCTGCCGACATCAGCACCAGCGCGGCGAGCAGCACGCGCCTGAGGCCAATCCGCTCCATCAGTGCGGCGGCGAACGGCCCGGCAAGGCCATAAAGGAAAATGCCGACGGCAGCCGCGAAGGAAATGCTGTCGCGGCCCCAGCCAAGGCTCTCTTCCAGAGGCAGCATCATCACGGCCGGAGCCGAGCGCAGCCCCGCCGCGATCAGCAGGCACAGGAAGATGACGGCAACGACCACGAAGGCATAGCGCTGGCCAAAGGGAGCGGATCTGGCTATCATGTAACTGACCGGTACGTTTCAATACGTAAGCTGTACGTACCGATCGGTAACATTGTCAAGTGAACTTCGCTGATGGCACAGAACAGCAAAATTGAAGGCCACGCCGGAAAAGACCGCCAGCCGGCGGCGGCAAAGCGGATTCTCGATGTCGCGCGCGACCTGTTCTACCGGCAGGGCATCAGGGCGATCGGCGTCGACGAGATCGTCAGGACGGCGGGCGTCGCCAAGCCCAGCCTCTACCGCGCCTTTTCCTCCAAGGACGAACTGGCCGCCTCCTATCTCCGGCAATATGACCGCGAATTCTGGGAGCGGTTCGATGAGGCCGTGGCGGCGCATCCGGACAACCCGCGCGCCCAGATTCTGGCGTTTCTCACCCGCGTCGGCCAGCGCACGCAGACCCCTGCCTATCGCGGCTGCGGCATGACCAATGCGGCTGTCGAATATCCCGAACCCGACCATCCGGCCCGCAGGGTCAGCGAGGACAACAAACGCGAACTGCGCCGGCGCCTGCGCGAAATGGCGCGCGGCATGGGCGCCGCCGATGCCGACACGCTCGGCGACGGCCTGCTGCTCCTGATCGAAGGCGCCTATATTTCCGGCCAGCTCTTCGGTGCCGGCGGTCCGGCACAAGCCGTCGCCCGCAACGCCGAGCTGCTGATCGATGCCAGCCCGAAGGCTGGAGGTTAAACCAGCCCGCGCTTGGCCATCATCGCTTCGGGCGAAGGCATCTTGCCGCGGAAGGCGGTATAGAGCGCTTCCGGGTCCTTCGAGCCGCCGGCCGAATAGATGTTTTCACGCAGGCGCGCGGCCAGTTCCGGATTGAAGGGATCGCCGCTTTCCTCGAAGGCCGAGAAGGCGTCCGCGTCGAGCACTTCCGACCACATGTAGGAATAGTAGCCGGCTGAGTAGCCATCGCCGGAGAACACATGGGAAAAATGCGGCGTGCGGTGGCGCATGGCGATGGTGTCGGGCATGTCGAGCCCGGCCAGCGTCTCGGCCTCGAAGGCCAGCGGCTCCTGTGGCGCGTCCGGTCTCGCGTGATAGGCCATGTCGACCAGCGCCGAAGCGGTGAACTCGACCGTGGCGAAGCCGGCTCCAAAAGTCTGCGCCGCCAGCATCTTGTCGAGCAGCGCCTTCGGCATCGCCTTGCCGTCGCGGTAATGCAGCGCGTGCTTTTCCAGCACGGCAGGCACCGTCAGCCAGTGCTCGTAAAGCTGCGAGGGCAGTTCCACGAAATCGCGGCTGACGGAGGTACCCGACACGCTCGGCCACGTCACTTCGGTCAGCATGCCGTGCAACGCATGGCCGAATTCATGGAACAGAGTTCTGGCCTCATCCATGGACAGCAGCGCCGGCTCGCCCTTCGGCGGCTTGGCGAAGTTCATGATGTTGTAGATGATCGGCGTCGAGCCCTCGCCCAGCCTGTAGCCGGACTGCAGCGAGCTCATCCACGCGCCCGAGCGTTTTGAGGCGCGCGCGAAATAATCGGCAAGGAACAGGCCGCGCTCCGACCCGTCGGCGTTCTTCACGACGAAGACGCGCACATCCTCATGCCATCCGGCGATGCCGGTCTTTTCCTCGAAGCTGATGCCGAACAGGCGGCCGGCCACGTCGAAGCACGCGGCAATGATGCGCTCAAGCTGGAGATAGGGCTTCAGCTCGGCCTCGTCGAAGGCGAATTTCTCGGCGCGCAGCTTTTCCTGATAGAAACGCCAGTCCCATGCCGCGAAGGGCTCGTTGCTGCCGGCCTCTGTCGCCAGCCGCTCCAGTTCCCTCTGGTCCTCGCCGGCCTTTTCCAGCGCCTTCTTCCACACCGGGTCGAGCAGGTCGTGCACCGCCTTCGGTGTCTTGGCCATGGTGTCGTCGAGCTTCAGCGCGGCGAAGCTGTCATAGCCGAGCAGCTTCGCCTTCTCGGCGCGCAGCTTCAGCGTATCGCGCACCAGCGCGGTGTTGTCGCTCGCGCCGCCATTCTGCCCGCGCGAGGTAAAAGCGCGCCACGCCGCCTCGCGCAGATCGCGCCGCTCTGAGAAGGTAGTGAAGGGCTCGTAGATCGAGCGCGACAGCGTCACCGCATAACGCCCCTCCTGCCCCCGCGCGGCAGCCGCTTCGGCCATCGCGCTTTTCAGGAAATCCGGCAGGCCCGCAAGGTCGCCCTCGTCGAGGAACAGCGCCCAGTCGCGCTCGTCGGCCAGCACGTTCTGGCCGAAGCCGGTGCCGAGCGACGACAGTTCTTCGTTGATGGCCGCAAGCCGCTTCTTGCCCTCTGCATCGAGCTTCGCGCCGGAACGCACAAAACCCTTCCAGCTCTTTTCCAGAACGCGCAGCGTTTCCGCATCGAGACCCAGATCGGCGCGCTTCGCATACAGCGCATCGATGCGGGCAAACAGCTTTTCGTTCATGGAGATGGCCGAGAAGTGCCGCGACATCTTCGGCGAAATCTCGCGCTCCAGCTTCTGGATGGCCTCATTGGTGTTGGCGCCGGCCTTGCACCAGAAAATCGACGCGACCCGTTCCAGCGCCTGACCGGACAGCTCGAGCGCAGCCAGCGTGTTCTCTATCGTGGGCTCTGC
The DNA here is from genome assembly GCF_014201615.1 of Aquamicrobium lusatiense. Classification (NCBI taxonomy): domain Bacteria; kingdom Pseudomonadati; phylum Pseudomonadota; class Alphaproteobacteria; order Hyphomicrobiales; family Phyllobacteriaceae; genus Aquamicrobium; species Aquamicrobium lusatiense. Next base: position 212,302 of record NZ_JACHEU010000001.1, read on the forward strand.
CGCATTGCCGGCGATGGCCTCGATCTCGGCTTCGTGAGCGGCGAAGGCTGCGTCGAACACCGGCCCGAAATCGGCATCGGAAATGCGAGTGAAATCAGGCAGGCCAAGCGGCCCGTTCCATGCCGTGAGCGGATGGGCGGCAAGGTCGACGGTCTTTGCAGAGGACATGAAACAACTTTCGGCGATTGAAATCTCGTACCGCCGATGTAGGCCCGCCGGCCGCACTCTGCAACCGTCGCCCGGCCGGTGCCCGGGCCGGTGCTTGGGGCCATGCTCAGGCCGGGCTCAGGCCGGGCTCAGTAACCGTCGCAATTGTCGGCGACTTCGGCCTGCGAACTCGCCGTGATGCGGCCGTCGCCCACCGCGAAGGTTTCCTGCATCAGCATGCGGTTGTCGGGAAAATCGTAGCAGACCATGACGGTGGTGACGCCCTCATCCTGCTTCTCCACCCGGTGGCGGATGGAGGCGCCGGCAACGGCGTTCTCCCACTCATCCATGGAATCGAGAAATTCCTGCTTGTCCTGAATGACGTCGAGATCGTCGAGACTGATGCGGGCGTCGTCGGAGAGCAGTTCGGCGAGTGTGTCGCGGTCGGCCGTGAGCAGCGCGGCATACCAGCGCTCGATGACCTGATTATCGGCTCGCGCGCCGCCGGCCGCAAGCAGAAGTGCCGCAGTCAACGCCAGCAGGGCCTTCTTCACAGAAGACATGGCCAGTTCCCCGAACGATCCTCTTCCCGCATCAAACGCGAAAGGGGTCAGCCAAGTTCCGGCCGCTCGAAATCGCCGGTTTCCTTGTTCATCACCCACAATTCGCCGGTGGAGATGTCGAACCATGCGCCGTAGAGCGTCAGCCGGCCCTTGCTCTCCAAAATGTTCACGCACGGGAAAGTGCGCAGATTGGCAAGCGAATAGCGAATCGAGATGCGTTCCAGCGCCGTCTGCCGTTCGGAAGCCGTCATCAGCGTGCTGGACGCCACGGTTTCGGCAGCCGGGCCGATCATGCTCATCCACTTGCCGATGAAATCTCCGGGAGAAAGCGGCGCATTGTTGCTGAGGGCCGCCTTGATGCCGCCGCAACGACCATGGCCCATGACCACGATGTTCTTGACCTTCAGGCTCTGCACGGCGAATTCGAGTGCTGCGGAGGTAGCGTGGAATTCTCCATCCGGCTCATAGGGCGGAACCAGATTGGCCACGTTGCGCAAAACGAACAGCTCGCCCGGTCCGCTGTCGAAGATGGTTTCGGGTGCGGAACGCGAGTCGCAGCAGGCGACGATCATCGTATCGGGATGCTGCCCCTCCCGCGCCAGTGAGACATATCGGCCGCTCTCGGAAGCGTAGCGGCCCTGCATGAAATTGCGGTAGCCGTTGAGGAGGTGTTCGGGCAGATGGGTCATGGCCGGCGGTTGCTTTCCGTTGGGGATGGCGGACAGCCTGTGTTGGCTGGGGCCGGTCTAACGGGAAAGAGGCCTGCCGATCAACGAAGAATCGCAACGCAGGCCGAATAAAATGCTGACCGCCGGCGTTACACGGCCTGCAATTGCCGCACCGAAACTTCCGTTTCTGGATGCCGGAGACTGTGGGCATCCGTCTCGATCTGCAACTCGTTGCTGCCGCGCTGCGCCGCTCTTTTCAGCACCTCATAGACCGAAGCCGTCGTTGCGTGCAGGGCCTCCTGCGCGGTATCGCCTCCAAGCACATGCGCCAGATAGAGCGAGGCCGTGAGGTCTCCGACACCGTTCGGCGGATTGCGCACCAGATCATGTTCGGCGAACATTTCCTGCTCGCCTTCAACCAGCAGATTGCCGACGCGACCGGCAATCGCGGCGGGTGAAGACGTCACCAGCATGGTGCGCGGTGGTGCGGCGCGCGCTGCCTGCGCCAGCGACGGCAGATCGGTCAGCTCGCGCCCGCTCATCCAAGCCAGTTCATAGCGGTTGGGCGTTGCGATATCGGCAAGCGGCATGAGCTGGTCGCGCATCGCCTCGGCCACCGCCTGCGGCACATAGAGGCCGTCCAGATCGCCCATGACCGGATCGCACACGTAAAGCGCGTCCGGATTGCGCTGCTTCACGGCACGCACCAGCGAAGCGACCGCATCGGCCTGCCGGTAATCGCCCAGAAAGCCGGACAGCACACCCCTGACCTCACCCAGCCACTTCGAGCCCTCAAGGTCCCCGAGCAGGGCCGCGAACTGTTCAGGCGGCGCCACGATCTTCGTTCCCGGCCCGTGGCCCAGGTGCCAGGGCAGCATCACCGTCGGCACGGCCCACACCGGGAAACCCAGCGTCTCCAGCGCGAACACCGCCGCGCGGTTGCCCACGGTGCCACGCGCCACATGGCTGGAAATGACGATGACGGCCGGTTTCGGCACGGGAAGATGCGGGGTCATGCTTTATCCGTTGCTGACAAGAAGGCGGAACAGCCACACGGCCAGACCGATCATGATCACCATGCCCAGCACACGGCCAATGCGGGTGCCCCATGTTTCTATGCGATCGGACTGGTCGGCATCGACAGCCGTCAGATGATCGTGCGCACGCTTCGATACGCGCGCGGCCAGCGAAGACTCGCCGGGGCCGGCCTCGCTTGCGATCCCTTTCAGGATGCGGCGCGATTCCTGTTCCCGCCTGTCATTCCTGTCTGCTGCCATAACGATATCCCTGACATGGGCCGTTCGTTCCGGAGCCATGATATCGGCTCTTCTTCGCCTATAACACGGCTGTCGCACATGGCGGGCATTTTCTCCGCGTCTGTTTGTGCTATTTCTTGGTCCACCATCCGCAGCTGAGAGATCTGCCCATGCCCGTTCAGTCCATCGCCGCCCGGCGCCCCGCCCTGCCTTTCGCGCTGCGCACCATGCCCGCGCTCCTGATCATGGCGCTGTTGCTGCCGCTTCTGGCCGGCTGCGGCTACAACACGATCCCCACAGCGGAAGAAAACGCCAAGGCGGCATGGAGCGAAGTGCTCAACCAGTACCAGCGCCGTGCCGACCTCATCCCCAATCTGGTCGAGACCGTGAAGGGCTACGCCAGCCACGAAAAGGACGTGCTGGAAGGCGTGGTCGAAGCGCGCGCCAAAGCCACGCAGGTGACCGTCACGCCCGAAACGCTGTCCGACCCCAATGCCTTCAAGGCGTTTCAGGAAAATCAGGCCGGCCTGACCAGCGCGCTGTCGCGACTGCTGGCCGTGGTGGAGAACTATCCCGACCTGAAGGCGAACCAGAATTTCCTTGCCCTGCAGGCCCAGCTTGAAGGCACCGAGAACCGCATCGCCGTCGCCCGCCGCGACTACATTCAGGCGGTGCGCGACTACAACCTCACCCTGCGCACCTTCCCCTCGGTGATCTGGGCGACCCTGTGGTTCCGTTCCAACCAGCCATTCCAGAACTTCACCGTGGACGAGGACAAGATGCAGGCCCCGCAGGTGAACTTCGGCACCGGTCAGGGCGGCTGAGCGTCCGCGCGCGCTGATCCGGCAAGGTGAATTGATGACCCGGCACTGCCTCGCATCGGAGCGGGCCCCGCACCGTGGTTTCAGGAGGATGCTGGCCATCCTCCTGATCGGGCTGTTGCTGCCTGCCGTGGCGCTGGCCGCCGCCCTGCCCGCTCTCACCGGCCGCGTGGTCGATCAGGCCGGCATGATCGATGCTGCCACCCGCATCCTGCTGGAACAGAAGCTGGCGGATTTCGAGAAGGAAGGATCGGACCAGATCGTCGTCGCGACGGTGGAAGACCTCGACGGAGAGGCCATCGAGCCCTATGCCAACCGGCTGTTCCGGGAGTGGAAGCTCGGGCAGGCCGGCGAGAACAACGGCGTCCTGCTGCTGATTTCGCGCGATGACCGCAAGATGCGCATCGAAGTAGGCTACGGCCTCGAAGGTACGCTCACCGACCTGCACAGCCGGCTGATCATCGAAAACGATCTGGTGCCGGCATTCCGCGCCGGCGACTTTTCCGGCGGCATCGAAAAGGCCGTCGACGACATCATCATGGTGCTGCACGGCAATCCGGAGGAACTGGAGGCGCGCGGCAGGCGCAATCCCGCCAGCAGCAATGATATCGAGGACTGGATTCCGGTCCTGTTCATCACCATCTGGGCAATCCTGTTCTTCGGCGGCTTCGCCATGGCGATCCTGCCGCCCATCTTCGGCGAAAAGATCGGACCCGGCCGCTATCGCTGGCTCGGCATGGTCTTTGAGGTCAACCGCAGCAGCGGCTCTTCGCGCCGCTCGGGCGGTGGCGGCTGGTCATCCGGCGGAGGCGGTGGCTGGTCGTCCGGCGGAGGTGGTTTCTCGGGCGGCGGCGGCTCGTCCGGCGGCGGCGGCGCATCTGGAGGCTGGTAGATGGCGACGAAACCCATAAGCGAAGCCGACCGCGAGCGTGTGGCTGCCGCCATTCGCGAGGCGGAGGCGAAAACCGACGGCGAAATCTACTGCGTCGTCGCCCGCCAGAGCGACGGCTACTTCTTTCCCGCCGCCTGCATGGCGATGATCGGCATTCTGCTCGCCAGCCTCGCCGTCGCCTTCGTATCCGAATACTGGTGGGTATCGATCCGCCTGCCGCATTTCATCCTCAAGCAGCTTGCCGCAGTGGCTGCCGTGCTGGGGCTGTTGTGGCTGGTGCCGGCGCTGCGCATCCATCTGGTGCCGTGGCAGATGCGCCACCGCGCGGCCCGCGACAATGCACGGCGTCAGTTTCTGGGACGCAATGTGCACCGCACTGCCGGCCGCACGGGCGTGCTGATCTTCGTTTCGCTGACTGAGCGCTATGCCGAGGTCATCGCGGATGTCGGCATCGGCAGCCGTGTCGATCCGCTTTTGTGGGAAGACACGATCCGCGACCTGACCGCGCATGCGCGCCAGGACAAGCTGGCAGATGGCTTCGTTCAGGCCATCGGATCGGTCGGGGCCATTCTGGCGGAGCATTTTCCCCTCTCGCCCGGCAACGAAAACGAACTCGACGACCATCTGATCGAAATCTGACGGACAAGACTTCCTGTGCGCAACCCGGACAGGAAAACCGGCACGGCTCTTGCGCTCTGCCGCGCGCGGAGATTATGGTTAAGGAATTATGAAGACCCTGGCCATCGACATCCGCAGAGCCGAACCGCGCGACGCAGTCGCAATAGCGAGCGTTCACCTTGAGGCATGGCAGGGCGCTTATGCCGGCATCATTCCTCACAAAGCCCTGACCTCGATGATCAACCGCCGCGGCAGCGACTGGTGGGCCAATGCCATCCGGCGCGCCGCTACGGTTCTCGTCGTCGAAATCGGCGGCGTCATCGCGGGCTATGCCACCATCGGGCGCAACCGTGCGCGCGAGCTTTCCCAGCAGGGCGAGATCTACGAGCTTTACCTGCGCCCTGAATATCAGGGCATCGGCCTTGGCAGCCGCCTGTTTGCCGAAGCGCGCCGCCGTCTGGCCGAACATGGCCTGAAAGGTCTCGTGGTCTGGGCGCTTGAAGAAAACGACAATGCTCTGGCCTTCTACGCCGGCGCCGGCGGCCGCGATGTCGCCGAAGGCGTCGAGATCTTCGAGCAGAAAGCCCTGAAGAAGGTCGCCTTCATCTGGGAGTGACCTGCAGACGCTTCGCTTCCCGCCCCTGCTGAACGCTCGATTGCAACAGCCGGCGTCTTTTTCGGGATCAAATGTGCCATCGGTTCGTTCCGTCGCATTGCCTGTCGCGGCAAGCCCCGCTATTGCGACGCGCAGGACGTGATGCTGCGTCGTTTCAGGATGCAGTCTCTCCCTGATTTTCATCTTGTTCCCGCAACGACACCCGCCGGTGCCGTACCGGGAATTCTGCAAACCAAGAGGCCCAGACATGCGCATCGACGCCATATCGCCCGGAAACAACCCTCCGGAAGACGTCAACGTCATTATCGAGGTTCCGGTCGGCGGCGAGCCGATCAAGTACGAAATGGACAAGGAAGCCGGCACGCTGTTCGTCGACCGCTTCCTCTACACGCCGATGCGCTATCCCGGGAACTACGGCTTCGTGCCGCATACGCTGTCCGGCGACGGCGATCCGGTCGACGTTCTGGTGTGCAATACCCGTGCGCTGGTACCGGGCTGCGTGATCAATGCACGCCCGATCGGCGTCCTTATCATGGAAGACAATGCCGGCCAGGATGAGAAGATCATCGCCGTGCCGTCTCCGCACATCACCAAGCGCTACGAAAACGTCCGCGACTACACCGATCTGCCGCAGATTTCGCTCGACCAGATCGCGCACTTCTTCCAGCACTACAAGGATCTGGAACCCGGCAAGTGGGTGAAGATCGGCGGCTGGCACGGTGCGGACCGCGCCCGTCAGATGATCGTCGAAGGCCTCGAGCGCGCCCGCGCCTCGAAGTAAGCTTTTTCAGCAGACCCTGTCACCGGGACAGGGTCTGCTCCAGCTTCTGATGAAGCATCGGCGGCTCGCCGCTTATCCGCACCGTCTTGAGCCGCGCCGTTCCCCCCGCCACCACCTGCACCGTCGTCGCGGGCACGCCAAGGCTCTTTGCAACCAGCTTTTCCAGCGCCGTGTTGGCAGCTCCCTTTTCGGGCACCGCACGAACGCGCGCCTTGAGGTAAATCTTCCCGTCAGCTGAAGCTTCAACGCCGCCCAGCTCGTCCTTCGACGATTTCGGCGTCAGCCGTACATAGAGGTCGAGCCCGTCGTCCCGAGGCCTGCAGGGCAGATCCACCACCTGTCCTACAGGAACAGCGGCGCCACGCTCATCAGCAGGAACTGGCGGACGAAGAACAGGACCAGCAGCAGGATGATCGGCGAGATGTCGATGCCGCCAAGGTCCGGCATGAAACGGCGGATCGGCCGCAGCGCCGGCTCGGTCAGCCTAAACAGCATGTTGCCGATGGTTCCGACGAACTGGTTGCGCGGATTGACGACGTTGAACGCATAGAGCCAGGAGAAGATGGCCGAGGCGATGATGATCCACCAGTAGAGGTCAAGCGCCAGGACGATAGTCTGGATAAGGGCGATCATGCGGGTCTCCGATTGTTGACGACATGTAGCCATTGCGGCCCGGACCGGCAAGTCCTGCATGGCCTCAGCCTTGCGATCGAAAACACAAAATTGCACGCTTGACAGTTTTCGCCCGCCGCACATAAATGCGCCATCCTGCTGATGGGGCTGTAGCTCAGCTGGGAGAGCGCGTCGTTCGCAATGACGAGGTCAGGGGTTCGATCCCCCTCAGCTCCACCAACTTCCCTGATGCCGGGCCGTTGCGGATCAGCTTCTTCCTGCCGGCTTTATGTCATGACAATGCTTGAGTGATGCGGCTCCTGTCGCTATACCGGCTTCATGACGGGTCAAGAAAAATCTCAGCTGCAGAACCTTTCTAAGATGCTGCGCAAGGAGCAGGCAGCTCTGCTGCTGGAAGCAGCCAGAAACAAAGCACTGCCAAGCAACAGCACCATTCAGCGCGTTGCCTATCTGGAACTCAATATCGCCGCCATCGAGAATACGATCGCCGATCCCGTCGGCTGATGACGAAGCTGCCGCCGATATCTGCACGATCTTCAGATTGAGCGAGCAACAGCTGAGACCCGCGTCGTTTACCCTAACAGAATAAATCGCACGATTTCCCCATAAACCGGATTTTCACTCCGCATGATGGCTTGCCGTGATGGCGGGTGAAAGCGTTAATGCGTTCTTCAACCTGCTACCGTATCAGACGGCGGGATGAGAGTGTCAAAGCGCGCGGACGAGATGCCATTTCCGGCAGGACAAAAAGGGGTTGAGCTGGGCGTTCTGCGCGATCAGCTCGCTGATCTGCGAGCCAGCCTTCTCATTTCGATGCCCATCAGCACCGTGCTTTCCGTGCTGATCGTTCTTGTCAAATCCATTTCCGGCGCCGACTGGACGACGCTCGCCTGGCTCGTGATCGTGAACGTGGTCAATGGCGCGCGCATTCTCCTGGCGCTGCGCCAGCCGCAGGATGAAGAGCTGGAAAAACAGGATTATGCAACGCTCTCGAAATGGCTGCGCGGCTACATGGCGCTGGCATTTCTGGCGGGCGTTGCCTGGGCATATGTCGCCGTTATCTCGGACGGCTTCACGGCTCCCGAAACACCCGTTTATCTGGTCATCGTCGCCGGCATCTCGGCCGGCGCGGTATCTTACAGTGCCTGCTATGCGGCGCTTCCCATTCTGTTCATGGCTCCCCCGCTGCTTGCGGTCGTGGTGTGCATGATCATGGGCGGAGAGCTAGACGACTACGTTCTCGCCTTCACGAGCACGCTGTTTTTCGGAGGGCTGGTGAAAAGCTCCTTCCTCGGACAGGAACGCTTTCGCGAAACGAGCAGGCTCAAATATGAAGCCAATCACCATGCCGGTAAAATGGAGAAGAATTCCAGAGAAGACCCGCTTACGGGTCTTCTGAACAGGCGCGGACTTGAGCAGGCCGTCAGCCGTCTTAAGCCTGCGGATGGCCCCTTCACGGCGATGCTCATCGATCTCGATGGCTTCAAATCGGTAAACGACACCTACGGCCACCGCGTCGGCGACGATCTGCTTCTCAAGATCGCCGGACGGATAAGGGCGGAAGCCCCGGCCGAGGCCACTCTGGCACGCGTGGGCGGCGACGAATTCGTCCTGCTTTTCGGGCGCGCGGCTGCAGCCGATACCGAGCAGCTCGCCCTGCGCATCATCGCCTCGATCTCGCGGCCCTATGCCGGCATCAATTCCATTCAGGTCGGCGCGTCCGTCGGCATCCATGTTGCCGATGATCCGCATCTCACGCATATGCTGCTGCGCGCGGATTTCGCCCTCTACACGGCAAAGGACAGGGGGCGGAACAATCTGTGCATCTTCGATACTGTGCTTGAGGAGGCTTTCAGACGCCAGCAATGCATTGAACGCGACCTGAAGGCCGCGCTGGCATCGGGAGAGCTGCAAAGCTGGTATCAGCCGATCGTACGCCTCGACACGCGCAGGATCGTCGGTTTCGAGAGCCTGCTGCGCTGGGAGCATCCCGAGCATGGGCAGATTGCACCGCCCGAGATCATCACCACGGCGCGAACCACAGGCCTGCTGCCGGCACTTACTGAAACAGTCTTCTGGAATGCCTGCGACATGATGGACAGGCTGCGCGAGGAAGGCAGAAGCGGGATCCGTATCGCCATCAACATTTCCCCCCGGGAACTCGAAGCAGCCGACATCGACACCATGATCCTCGCAGGTCTGGCCGAACGCGGATTGACGACTTCGATGCTGGAAATCGAGATCACCGAGGAAGCCCCCGTCGATCTGGGGCGGGTCGGCGAAAAACTCGGCCGGCTGGCCCGCGCCGGCATCTCGATCGTGCTGGATGATTTCGGAGCCGGCTTTTCCACGCTGGCCTCCCTCAAGGACGGCCGCATTTCCAAGGTCAAGATTGACCGCAGCTTTGCCAACGATCTGGCAGGCGCCAAGGAAAGCCGCCTGCTGATGAAAGCGGTCATAGACCTCGCGCACACGCTTGGCATCGAGGTGATGGCGGAAGGCGTGGAAACGCCGGATCAGGCGCACATCCTGCAATCGATGGGCTGCGCATGCGCACAGGGGTACCTGTTCTCGCCTGCGCTGCCGATCGAGAAGGCACTGGCCCTGCAACGCGCTGGCGTGGCCTGAAACCGGCTTGCTGCGGGAAGCGCCCGCTCAGGCCGATTTTGCGGGGAAGAAGATCGCCCGGCCGGGATCGAAGTCATAGCGCGGCGCATGGATGGCGGCATCGCCAGCCATCTGCCTCACCGCATCAATGATGTAGTCCGCCTTGTCATCGTCGAGCAGCACGCTGAAGTTCAGCCGCGTGAAACCCGGCTTCGCCATCTCGTCTCCGGACAGGATCGCCTGCCGCAATTCCTGCGCGCGTCCGTCATCGATCGACAGCAATCTCAGCACGTAAGGTCCGGCGCAGGCGCAGCCGCCCCGAGCCTGAATGCCGAAACGGTCGCTCAGCATGCGCGTCACCAGTTGCTGATGTACATAGCCACCCCGGCCGTCCCGAATGCGAAACGAGAACACCGGCAACCGGCCCGGCACGGGCAGGCCAAGCAGTTCGAGATTTTCGACGCCCTTCCACGCGCGCGCGGCACGGCCAGCCAGTTCGCTGTTGCGGCGCTGCATGAAGTCCGCGCCGATCGCTTCCTTGACGAGGACGGAAAGCGCAGCGCGGATATCACCCACCACATTCGGGGTGCCGGCTTCTTCGCGTGCTTCGAGATTGCCGCTGTAGTCATGCGCCTGCGAGGTTACGAAACGCACCGTTCCGCCACCCGGCCATGAGGGTTTGCTGATCGCCGCCGCAGCACGCCGAACCACCAGCACGCCGGAAGCTCCGGGGCCGCCGATGAACTTGTGCGGCGACAACACGATGGCGTCGATCACCGCGTCATCTTCCGGTGTCATGGCGATCGGCAGATAGGGGCCGCCGCCGGCGTAATCCCATACCATCAGCGCGCCGGCAGCCTTCGCCATCCGCGTCAGGCCCGCAACATCGGCCACGATGCCGGTCACGTTCGATGCAGCGGAAAAGGCGCAAACCGTCAGATCAAAACCTGTCTCGCCCAGAGCATCGGCAAGCATCCCCGCATCGGGACCGCCCTGCGCAGCTTCCGCGATTTCCACGATGCCGGCACCGCTTTCGCGCCATGGAAGGATGTTGGAATGATGCTCGTAAGGGCCGATGATGACACGCACGCGCTGGCCGGACCGCACCGCCTCGGCAACGCCGAACAGGCTGACCAGCCGATTGATGCCGGCGGTCGCGCCCGACCCGGTGAAGATGACCGCGTGGCTCTCGTCAGCGCCGCAATGGCTGGCAATCACGGCACGCGCATCGCGCCGCAGACGGGTCATGAAGCCACCGCACCAGGACGCCTCGGTATGGCTGTTGGCGTAATAGGGCAGCACCTCTTCCAGTACGAAGCGCTCCACCTGCCGCAAGGCCCGCCCCGAAGCGACATAATCGGCATAGACCATGGGCTTCGCGCCGAACGGGCCGTCGATGACGGCGTCCGCCCCGATCAGGCCGGCGCGCAGCTCCGCCACGATGTCGTCCCGCGCCAGTTCCTGCCGAAACCGGTCCAGCGGACTACCGCCAAACTGCGCCGAAACCATCATTTGCCCACCTCTGACCCATTCGAAGATACGAGATGGAAGATTCTACGCGGATTATCGGTTGAAACTTCACCTGTTTAATGCACAGAATGACCAAAATTGGGTCACATGATCTAAGAATGGCAAAAATCGACAGCATCGACCTCAGAATTCTGAACTGCCTCCAACAGCAGGCCGGTCTGTCGCAGCGCGATCTGGCCGAGCAGGCCGGCATTTCGCAGAATGCCTGCTGGCGGCGTTTGCAGCGGCTGACGAGCGAAGGCATCCTGCGCGGCTCGCATGCCAACATCGACCTCTCCGCGCTTGGGCTTGACCTGACCGTGCTCGTCATGATCCGCACGCGCCATCATTCGAAGGAATGGGCGGAACGCTTCCGCAAGCATGTCGAGAAGCTGCCGGAGGTCATCGACTTCTACCGCATCGGCGGCGACTGGGACTACATGGTGAAGGTGATCACGCGCGGCATGGCCGGCTATGACGCCTTCTATCAAAGGCTGATCACCGACTTCGATCTGGCGACCGTCACCGGTTATTTTTCGATGGAAGCGATCATCGACAACCGCCCGGTGGATCTGCTGCGCCTGCGGCAGGCAGCGTCACGATAGCTCTGGCGCAGTCCATATCCGGCAACTTCCGTGTGGCCGCTGCCGGATATGATTGTGCCTTACCTGCTCTTTTTCGGGGCCGCAGCCGCAGCCGGCGCGGCCGCCTTGGCGGCGTCATCCATGAGCTCGTACCACATGGCGTTCAGCACCGCGAAAGCGGCGGCGAGCGGCAGGCCGAGCAGCCAGGCGAAATACCACATTTCACGTCTCCTTTGCGTCAGTAAGCGTGGCCGCTGCCGTCGCGGATTTCCTTCTCGTCCACCTTGCCCCACAGCACATGGTAGACCCAGCTCGTATAGGCGACGATGAGCGGGATGAAGATCGCCGTCACCACCAGCATGATGAACAGGGTGAGGTGGCTGGAAGAGGCGTCCCAGACCGTCAGGCTGGAGTTGGGATCGAGCGACGACGGCAGGATCATCGGGAACATCGACAGGCCGACCGTCGATATGATGCCGAGGATCGAGACGGCACTGGCGAGCACCGGCACGATCTCGCGCCTGCCCCGCTGCAGCGCCAGATTGGCAAGCGCCCCGACAAAGCCCAGCACCGGCGCGATGATCGTCCACGGATGGTTGCCATAGTTCTCGAACCACACGCCCGATGCCCGCTCCACGGTCTTGGCGAGCGGGTTGGAGGGTCCGTCCGTCACCACCGTGCTGGTGATGTGGTAGCCATCGATCCCCAGCCACAGCCAGATGCCGCCGAGCGCGAACAGGACGATCGTGGCGATCGCCGCCCCCACGCCATAACGGCGGGCGCGCGCCGCAACCGTGCCTTCGGTCTTGAGCACCAGCCACGAGGCGCCGTGCATGATCAGCATGGCCACCGAAAGCAGCCCGCACAGCAGGCCGAACGGATTGAGCAGCTCGAACAGCGTCGTCCCGTCATAGAAGATGCGCAGATCCGTGCCGAAGCGGAACGGCACGCCCTGCAGCACATTGCCGACCGCCACGCCCATCACCAGCGCCGGCACGAGGCCGCCGATGAACAGGGCCCAGTCCCAGCCGCTGCGCCACGCGGCACTTTCGCGTTTGGAACGGTACTTGAAACCGACCGGGCGCAGGATCAGCGCGAACAGGATGGCGAACATGGCGAGATAGAAGCCGGAGAAGGACACGGCGTAAAGCGGCGGCCAGGCGGCGAAGATCGCTCCGCCGCCGAGGATCAGCCACACCTGATTGCCTTCCCAGACGGGTCCGACCGTGTTGATGACGACGCGGCGCTCGACATCGTTCCTGCCGACGAAGGGCAGGAGCATGCCGGTGCCGAGATCGAAACCGTCCATGACAGCGAAGCCGATCAGCAGCACGCCGAGCAACAGCCACCAGATGACCCTCAGGGTCTGATAGTCGAGAAGTTCATGCAGGATCATGTCATCTACTCCGCCGGAGCGAGGGAAGGAGGTGCAAGCCGGGTGCGCGGGGCGTGATCGGCCTCCGGACCCTTGCGGATCGCGGCCAGCATCAGCGCCATTTCGACGACGAACAGCACCGAATAGATCAGCGAGAAGCCGACAATGGTGGTCAGCACCGTGGCGGCACCAAGATTGGAGACGGCAGCCGCTGTCGGCAGAACGCCCTCGATGATCCATGGCTGGCGTCCGAATTCGGCAACGATCCAGCCGCATTCGGCCGCGATCCACGGCAGCGGGATGGCGAACACACCGACGCGCAGCAGCCACGGATAGCGGTCGAGCTGGTGGCGGGCCGAGAGGTAGAAGAACACAGCCGTCAGCGCGATGAAGAAGAAGCCCAGCCCCACCATGATGCGGAAGGTCCAGAACAGCGTCGGAACATTAGGAACCGTATCCCATGCCGCCTGTGCGATCTGCTCGTCGCTGGCCTGCGTCGGGTCGTCGAGATAGGGCTTGAGCAAAAGCGCATAGCCGAGGTCCGCGCCATTCTCCTCGAAGGTCGTGCGCGCGGCTTCCGGTATGGCCGCATCGCTGCCGGCCGCCCGGATTTCCTGCAGCGCCCCATAGGCCGCCATGCCGTTGCGGATGCGCGTCTCGGCATGGGCCACAAGGTCCTCGATTCCGGGGATTTCGGTGGTCAGCGAGCGCGTGCCGATCAGGCCCATCACCCACGGGATATGGACGGCATAATGGGTCTTGCGCGCTTCCTGATCGGGAAAGCCGATGGCGGTGAAGGCCGCCGGCGCCGGCTCGGTCTTCCACATCGCCTCGATGGCCGCGAGCTTCATCTTCTGATGCTCGGTGGAGAGGTAGCCGCTCTCGTCGCCCAGCACCACCACCGACAGCGACGCGGCAAGGCCGAACGAGGCGGCGACCGTGAGCGAGCGCTTGGCGAGTTCGAGATGGCGTCCCTTCAGCAGATACCAGGCCGAAACGCCGAGCACGAAGATCGATGCCGTGACGTAGCCGGCCGAGACGGTGTGCACGAACTTCGCCTGCGCCACAGGATTGAACAGCACGGCGGCGAAATCGTTGACCTCCATGCGCATGGTCTGCGGATTGAAGGACGACCCTACGGGGTTCTGCATCCAGCCATTGGCGATGAGAATCCACAGCGCCGAGAAGTTGGAGCCGATGGCCACCGCCCATGTCGCGGCCAGATGGCCGAGGCGCGAGAGCTTGTCCCATCCGAAGAAGAACAGGCCGACGAAGGTCGCCTCCAGGAAGAAGGCCATCAGCCCTTCGATCGCCAGCGGCGCGCCGAAGATGTCGCCGACATAATGGCTGTAATAGCTCCAGTTCATGCCGAACTGGAATTCCATGACGATGCCGGTGGCCACACCCATGACGAAGTTGATGCCGAACAGCGTGCCCCAGAACTTGGTCATCTGGCGCCAGATGTCGCGACCGGTCATGACATAGACGGTTTCCATGATCGCGATGACCACGGACAAGCCGAGCGTCAGCGGCACGAACAGGAAGTGGTAGAGAGCGGTGATCGCGAACTGAAGTCGCGACAGATCGACAATATCGAGTTCCATGGCTACTCCGGCTTTCCGGCCTCCTTGGCTGATGTGGCGCCTTTTCCCGGCGTCGAGAACTCTGTGCTCAGTCCGGCCGCAGCCGGTCGAGCAATCTGCGATAGCCTTCGCTGCCGCGCGTGAAATCCGTCTCCACCCGGCCCTCCTCCATGACCACGATGCGGTCGGCCAGTTCCGCTTCACGGCGTATATGCGTAACGATGACGAGCGTGCGACCTTCCGCACAGGCGCCGATGCAGTCGACGACATCGCGCGCCGTCGCGCCGTCCACGCCGTCGGTGGGCTCGTCGAGCAACCACACGGGTGTGTCCCGCAGCAACAGGCGGGCCAGCGCCAGCCGGCGCGCCTGACCGGTGGAAAGGCCGGTGCCGCCCTCGCCCAGCATCATGTCCAGGCCTTCGGGCAGTTCGGCCACGAAGGTGCCAAGTCCGGCGGCATGCAGCGCCTGCATCATTTCACCGTCGCCGGCATCGGCACGGGCAAGCTGAAGATTGCCGCGCAACGTGTCGCGAAACAGCTCTGTGCGCTGGGTGAGCAGGGTGGCGGGCAGCATGGCCACAGTTCCCGCCTGCGGAACCAGTTCGCCCGCGATCAGCGACAGCATGGTGGACTTGCCGGCTCCGCTGGTGCCGATCAGGGCAACGCGCTCGCCCTGGACGATAGAAAGCGACTGGCCTTGCAGAACCGGGCGTTCGCCGCAGCGGTAGGAAAGCGTCGCATCCGTGATCTCGATCGCATCGGTGGGGTTGGCGGGGCGGGCGGCGCCGCGCACCTCATCTGCTGCAGCGCCAAGCTTCGGCCCCAGCCTGCGGGCGGACAGCAGGACGCGCCCAAGCTCCAGCGCGCCACGGCGCAGGCCGGCGAAGGGTTCGAGACAGGCAAGCGCCACGAACACGGCCAGCGCCGCGACCGGCGCGCCGATGGCGCCGCTCTCCGCCAGCATGGCGGCGGCGACCAGCGTGATCGCCAGCAGAGCCGCGCCGGCGATAGCGAAGGCAAAGCCCGTATTGGTTTCGATGCGGTTCAGCGCATCGTCGGCGGAGGCAAGCCGCGCATCGGCGTGGGAAACCCCTGCCGCCTGTGCCACCAGCCTGTTCGTCATCACCAGATCGGTCTGGCCGCGCATCAGGTCGATGGTGCGCGAGCGCAGCACTTCCAGCGCATGGGCGCGCCGCCGCGCCGGCTTTTTCGCACGCGCGGCGGCAACCGCCGGAATTGCAAGCCCGCACGAAAACAGCAGGAGACCGATGCCAATGCCCAGAACCGGCGCGATGGCGCCGAGCACGGCAGCCGTCACCAGCGCCGAGCCAAGCGCCGCCACCAGCGGCACCGCGACCCGCAGGTAAAGCGAATCCAGCGCATCGATGTCGACGGTGAGCCTGAACAGCAGCCGCGACGGACGGGCCGCGAGGCTGCGCGCCTGCGTGTCGGTAGCGAAGCCGCGGAACACCCGCTCGCGCAGGCGCGCCAGCACCTTCAATGTCGCATCATGCGTGACCAGTCGTTCGCCGTAGCGGGAAAAGGTACGGGCAAGCGCCAGGAAGCGAATGCCGGCGGCGGGCGCGAACACGTCGAAGGCAAGCGCGGTCGCCACGGAGGCCCCGGCAATCGCGGTGGCCGTGATGAACCAGCCGGACAGGCCGAGCAGCGCAATGCCCGCCAGCGCGGTGCACAGCGCCAGCAGCGCACCGGCTGCCAGCATCGGCCGGTTGCCGGACCAGAACAGCGCGGCGACAGCGCGCAGATGCCGCAAAGCGCTCATACCCTGTCTCCTTTCACGGCTGCGTCATCAAGCGTGACGATGCGATCCATGCGGGCCGCCAGAACCGGATCATGGGTGGCGACAATCAGCGTGCGCCCCTCGGCGATGTCCAGCAGCATATCGGTGATCTCGCCGGCGGTGCGACGGTCGAGATGGGCGGTCGGCTCATCGGCCAGCACGAGCCCGGCGCCGGGCGTTGCGGCCGCACGCGCGATGGCAAGGCGCAGCGCCTCGCCGCCGGAAAGCCCGGCTCCGCCCTCGCCCAGAAGCACGGACCTGCGGTCCCGCGCCACGTCACCGAGACGTGCGGCATCGAGCGCGGCGTCGACCGCGTCGTCCAGACCCGGACGGCCAAGCGTGACATTGCCCGCAAGCGTTCCCGCAAAGATATGCGGCGACTGGCCGACCCACGCCATGCCCGCCCGCAGCCGCGCCGCCGTCTGCGGCCTCAACGTCTCCCCGCCGATGCGGATGGTGCCGGCTTCCGGGACCGCAAGCCCGGCGATCAGCGCCAGCAGGGTGGACTTACCGCCACCGCTCGGCGCCATCACGGCCACGCGCTCGCCCGGCGCAATATCCAGCGACAGGCCATCGAAGACCGGACGACCATGCTCCGGGTGATCCTGTCCGGCGTGGCTGAAATGGAGATCGTCGATGGCGATGCCCACAGCGGCGCCATCGGCTTTCGCCGTGTCGATGCGCTCGGCGGCAACGATGGGTTCGCCGGCTGCCGCCACTTTTTGCAGGGCTTCCAGAGCCGCCACGCCGGCGGCGCGGTCGTGCCAGACGGCCGACAGGTCGCGCATGGGCTCGAAGAAGGCCGGCGCGAGCATGAGGATGAACACGCCCTCAGTCAGTGACAGTTGCCCGCCCCATGCCCCGAACGAGAGCTGGCTGAGGAAATGGAACCCGACATAGACGGCCACCATGGCGACGCCCAGCGCCGAAAACAGCTCCAGCACCGCCGAGGACAGGAAAGCGATGCGCAGCACCGCCATGGTGCGGCTGCGCAGGAGATCGGCTTCCTCGCGCAGGCGCAACGCCGTGCGGTCGACCGCGCCGAAACTGCGGATCGTGGCAAGGCCGCGCAGCCGGTCGAGCAGGAAGGCGTTCATATCGCCCATCTTGGCAAGCTGGCGCTCGCTGGCCTCCTTCGCCCGCCAGCCGACCAGCGCCATGAAGATCGGGATCAGCGGCAGGGCGATCAGCATGATCAGGGCGGCCACCCACGAAAGCGGCAGGACGCAAACGAAGATGGCCAGCGGAACGATCACGGCGCGCCAGCGCAGCGGCTGGAAGCGCGCGACATAGGGCACCACCGCCTCGGCCTGCTCGGCCATCGTGCTGGCGACGAAGCCGGATGACGGGCGCGACGCATCGAGCGGCGAGCGGGTGGCGAGCACCGAAACGGCATGGTCCCGCAGACGTGAGAGTTCCCGCCGCGCGGCGAGGAAGGCAAGGCGCGAACCTGCCCGGTCCATGCCCGCCCGCACCACGCCAAGCAGGAAGACCCCGACGGCCGGCCAGATCACCGCGTTCATTCCGGCACCGCCAGCGATTTCGCCGATGGCCAGCGCCAGCAGAGCGGCCTGCCCGATCCAGATCAGCGATGCGGCAGACTGAAGAGCTATCGGAAGCCTGCCCGGAGACGCGGAGGGCTTCGACGCGCGGCGGCGGCGCTTCGTCCTGACGGCCTCCTGCTCCGGAATTTGGGAAATTTCGGCTTCAGCCGGCCTGCGCAGGACCGGTTCCTCAGCCAGTTGCCGGGCAATCGCCGTGTCGAGCGCACTCACGGTTGTCCGTCCCCCCTGCGTTTGCGGCCAAGCGAAACGATGCGATCCTTCGCATCGAGCAGCCTCGTCACCTTTGAGCCGAGGCTGAGCAGTGTCGCCAGCCGTTCCGTATCGAGTCGTTTGACGTCATCATACCAGTTCGTAAGCTGTTCGATGAGTCCGTTCATCTCCATAAGGCGGGACTGGGCGTAACGTTCCTCCTCGCTGCCCGGCTGCTGCATGAGAAGCTCGCGCAGCACCGAAAGGGTGGGATCGACCTCGCGCTTCTTGCGCTCCTCCGCCAGCGTGCGCAGGATCTGCCAGATGTCGTCGGGTGCGGCGAAGAAATCGCGGCGGTCGCCGGGAATATGGCGCAGCATCACCAGATTCCACGCCTGAAGCTCGCGCAGCCCCATGGAAACGTTGGAGCGCGAAATGCCGAGCCCGTCCACGATCTGATCTGCGCAGAGAGGTTCCGGCGACACATAGAGCAGCGCGTAGATCTGGCCGACCGTGCGGTTGATGCCCCAGCGGCTGCCCATCTCGCCGAAGTGCAGCACGAAAGACTGTATGAGTGGCGGAAGGTTCATGACGGACCAATTTTCAGAAATTTCTGAAAATTCAGTACGTCCCGCCACGCCGGAAGTCACTTGGGCACCATGTCGCACCCGTACACGTACGAAAGAAAATCTGTGCGAACGTCAGGGAAAGCTGGCTTCGACCAGCTTCAGAAGCCGATCGTTTCCTCGAACCGGTCCCAGGAACGATACATTTCGTATCGCCCAACACCGCGGATCGGCACATGGCCGTAATAGGGCGAAAGCTGCAGCTCGGCCGCGATCTCGCCCTTGCCGGCGATCGCACCCGTATAGATGGCCGATGCCAGGCCGGTGCGGTTCGCACCATGGTCGCAATGCACCAGAAGCGGCTTTTCCGCGTCGCGCATCAGGGCGGCAAGTTCCGCAGACTTTTCGACGGGCAGGCCCTTCGACGAAGACATTGGGAAATCGATGATCCTGATGCCGTGGCGCTCCGCCGCCGCGCGCGCTGCCAGCGCTTCGGCATCGGGGGTCTCGTTGCGCAGGTTGATGATGGTGCGGATCCGGTAGCGGTCCGCATAGGCCGCGACGTCGTCCCCGTCCGGTTGTCCGGAGCGGTAGAATTCGCCCGGTATTACCTCATGGAAGTTGCCGAGCAATTGCTGCACGCCCATATGAGCGCCCATCAACAGCGGGGCGCCGAGCAATACGGCCGCGAATACCCATATACGTCGCAATGCAGACTTCCCCGCCTTTGATCCCGGCGATTCCTGACAGCGAATTGCGACAGGAACAAGAATACGCCGCACGGCCATTGCCGCAGGCTCAGTTGCGGCCGGTCAGGCGGGTGAAATGGCCCATCTTGCGGCCGGGGCGAGCCTCTGCCTTTCCATAGAGATGGACAAGGACGTCCGGCTCGGCCACGAGTTCAGGTACGCGCGCGACATCGTCGCCGATCAGGTTCTCCATCACGCAGGCGCTGTGATGGCGCGTGTCGCCCAGCGGCAGCCCGGCAATGGCCCTGACGTGCTGCTCGAACTGCGAGATGACGCAGGCGGCTTCGGTCCAGTGGCCGGAATTGTGCACCCGCGGCGCGATCTCGTTGACCAGCACCGAGCCATCGTCCAGTACGAAGAACTCCACGCCGATGACGCCCACATAGCCGAGCGCTTCGAGTATCGAGGCGGCAGCGGCCCGCGCGACGTCGGCGGTAATGTCGGGAACGGCGGCAGGCACGGTGGAGGTGTGCAGGATGCCGTCGCGATGGACGTTGCGTGCCGGCGCATAGGTCGCCACCCTGCCATCGGCGCCCCGCGCACCGATCACCGAAATCTCGCACTCGAAGGAAATGAGTCCTTCAAGGATCAGCGGCACCGACCCCATCGCCTCGAAGACGCCGGAATAATTGCCGCTTTCCATATGGCGGAACACGCGCTGGCCCTTGCCGTCATAACCCATGCGGCGTGTCTTCAGCACGCCGTTGCCGCCAAAACTGTGCAGGGCGGACGCAAGGTCCGCGTCGCTGTCGACGGCAAGGAAGGGGGCCGTGTCGATACCGATGCCGTTGAGGAACTGCTTTTCGCTCAGCCGGTCCTGGGACACCTCCAGCGCCCGGGGCGGCGGCAGAACGGGCACGCGCCCTGCGAGCGTCTCGGCGGCCTCCACCGGCACGTTCTCGAATTCATAGGTGATGACATCGCTGATCGCGGCCAGTTCGGCCAGCCCGGCCGGATCGTCATAGGCAGCCACGATCTGCCGGTTCGCCACCTGCGCGGCCGGGCAACCGGCCTGCGGCTCCAGCACGGCGATGCGGTAGCCGAGGCGCGCGGCGGCCATGGCCAGCATGCGGCCAAGCTGGCCGCCGCCGACGATGCCGATTGTCGATCCGGGCGCCAGCATCACGCGTCGTCCTTCGGCTCGAAGGCAACCTTGTCGGTCTGCGCGGCGCGCCAGCCTTCCAGCCGCCCGGCCAGCGCATCGTCGGTGAGCGCCAGAACAGCGGCGGCGAGAAGTGCCGCATTGACCGCGCCGGCCTTGCCGATAGCCAGCGTGCCGACCGGAATGCCGGCCGGCATCTGCACGATCGACAACAGCGAATCCTGTCCGGACAGCGCCTTCGATTCCACCGGCACGCCGAACACGGGCAGCGAGGTCATCGCCGCCGTCATGCCCGGCAGATGGGCGGCCCCGCCGGCGCCAGCCACCACCACCTTGTAACCGGCAGCCTTCGCGCCGTGGGCAAAGTCATAGAGACGTTGCGGCGTGCGATGCGCGGAAACGATGAGGCTTTTGTGGGAAACACCAAGTTCGGCGAGCGTTTCGGCGGCGTGACGCATGGTCGCCCAGTCGGACTGGCTGCCCATGATGATGGCGACATCGGCTTGTCGGTCGGTCAATGGCCTGCTCCCGTCAGCTAAAGCGGCGACGTAGCGGAATTTTCGCCCCCCCGCAAGGACGAGAAGCGCTGCGGGCACTGCTGATCCCGTACTGTCCGAATTGACACGCCGTGCCAGCGATGCTTAGCGTCGCAACCGGAACTGGTTCCGATTACGGATAAAAAGGGAACACGGTCTGCCGCATTGCCGGCAAAGCCGCGACTGCCCCCGCAACTGTAGCCGCCGAGCCTCCCCCGATATGCCACTGGATCTTGACGGTCCGGGAAGGCGGCGGGAGGCAATGACGCGGAAGTCAGGAGACCTGCCGGTTCCGGTCACCCATGTCTGATCTCGGGGTGAGATCGGGCGCGGCCGTCCGCAGCGGTGACACGAAACGTGTTGCCGCGTGCCGGTACGGCCGAAGGGTGCAGACTGCACCTCCCCTGCCTGCCAGCTCCCGGTGAAAGGCTGTTTTTCCGGGCGCTCCCGTGCCCGGCAGGGGGAAATGACGATGAGAACAACGATTCTGGCTGCCGGCATCTGCTCGCTGACGCTTACCGGTGCCGTCCGGGCGCAGGATGAAGGCCAGCAGGCCGGCGATGTCATCGAGCTGAAGACAATCTCGGTAACCGCCAACCGCACCCCGACCCGGAAGAACAAGGTCGGCTCTAAGGTGGAGCAGATCACGCAGGCGGAAATCGGGGGGAAATCCCGTCCGGTCCTCAGCGACTATCTGAACCTGCTGCCCGGCGTTTCGGTTGCCAGAAATGGCGGCCTCGGCGGCACGACCGGCCTTTTCGTGCGCGGTCTTGGCTCCGGCTACGTCAAGACGCTCTACAATGGCATCGACATTTCCGACCCGACCGGCACACAGGTGCTGACGCATTACCAGTATCTTCTCACCGGCGGCATCAGCAATGTGGACGTTCTGAAGGGCTCCCAGAGCACCCTCTACGGTTCCAGTGCCATAGCCGGTCTGGTGAACATCTCGACGCTCGGCCAACCGGACAGCGGAGTTCACCATACGGTTGAGGCCGAGGGCGGTTCTTTCGGCACCGTGCGGGGCCGCTACGGATTTACCGCTGCGAACGAAGGATCGGGATTCGCAGGCAACGTCTCGGGGTTGCACACCGACGGCATCTCGGCTCTGGCAGACGGCCGGGAGCGGGATGGCCTCGACAGTCTGAATATCGACCTCACCGCCGAACACAGGATCAACGAAGCCTTTTCGGTCTTCGGCTCGGTCTTGCACCTCAATTCAAAGGCCGAATTCGATGGCAACGGCCCCGACGATCCCGACAGCTATGAGCGGGCGAGGATGACCGGAGGCCGGTTCGGACTCAATTTCGATCTCATGGACGGCAGGCTGAAGAACACCGTCTCCGCTCAAGGTTTCAAATCCGACCGGGAGAGCGTGTGGGGCGGTTTCCCCAGCTCCTTCATCGGCACAAGGCAGAAGATCGATTATCAGGGATCGTTCGAGGCGACGGAAAGAGTTCTCCTGCAATATGGCCTCGACCATGAGAAACAGGAAGCCGACGATGCCGGCGGCGGCAGCCCGCTGGGCAAGTTCGATCTTACCGGCGTGTGGGCTCAGGCGGTCCTCGAACCGGTGAATGATCTGGTGCTCACCGCTGGGCTTCGCCATGACGAGCATTCCGAATTCGGCGGCCACACCACCTATCGCGGCACGGCGTCCTACCTGTTTGCCACCACAGGAACCCGCCTTCATTCATCTTATGGAACAGGTTTTCTGGCTCCAAGCCTCTACCAGCTTTACGCCCCCTCCAGCGTGGGCAACCCCAACCTTCAGCCGGAGACGAGCCGCAGCTTCGATATAGGTGTGGAGCAGCATTTGCTGGGCGGGGCGCTGACGGCCGATGTCACCTACTTCCACATCAGGGTGGACGACAAGATCGACTGGATAAACGATTTCAGCTATCCGTGGGGCGGCTACTACGACCAGACACCCGGAACCACGCGCTCGAAAGGCGTCGAAGCTTCCTTCACCTACGCCGCCACCGGCTGGCTCGACCTCGGCGGCTCCTACACCTATACGGATTCGCGCAAGGCGGACGGCACCCGCAACGTCCGCATTCCGCGACATGCCGTTGTCCTTTCGGCCGAAGCCCGGCCTGCCGAAAAGTGGACCATTGGCGCAGACGTGAAATTCGTCGCGGATGTCGTGGACGGCGGCGCAAAGCTGGATGATTATGTGCTGCTCAACGCCAAAGTCGCGTACCAGCTCACGGAGTCCACGCAGATCTACCTTCGGGGTGAAAATCTGCTCAACGAGAACTACCAGACCGTGAAAGGCTACGGCACACCCGGCATCGCTGCCTTCGCCGGAATCAAGGCGAAGTTCTAAAGCAGTTCCAGCAAAAGTGCGAAGCAGTTTTGCGTCCGGAACTGCGTGGAAACAAGGAGATAGAGCATTGGAAGTGATCCCTTTTTCACCGGAAATGCTCTAGTGTCCGAAGGCAACCGCCGAAAGCATTCCCCTTTGCGCGCCATTTTTGCTGGATGGCGCGCAAATCTGCTGATGGCATTTGCCTTGGGTCTTTCCGTGATGCCGACCCTTGCGCAGGACACCCCGCCACCCCGCGTCGTTTCCATGAACCTGTGCACCGACCAGCTCGCCATGCTGATCGCCGGCGAAGGGCAGCTTCATTCCGTCTCGGTGCTGGCCAGCGATCCGCGCAGCTCGGCGATGGCGCGGCAGGCCGAAGCCTTCGTGACCAATCACGCGCTTGCCGAGGAAATCTTCCTCATGGAACCCGACCTCGTTCTCGCCGGCACATTCTCCTCGCGCGCCACGGTCGGGTTGCTGCGCCGTCTGGGATTCAGGGTGGAGGAATTCGCCCCGGCAACCTCCTTTGACGATGTCCGTGACCATATCGCCCGCATCGGTGAACTCCTCCACCGCCAGCAGCGCGCCGCTGAGCTGATCGCCGAGGTGGACGCCGGTCTTGCGCGTCTCGCCTCCGGCCCGCAATCCGGCCGCACCATCGCGCTCTACGAGCCAAACAGCTATACGGCGGGCAGCGGTACGCTGGCCAACGAGATCTTCACCGCGGCGGGGCTGGTCAACATCGCCGAAAGGCTGGGGATCGCCGGCTCGGCGCGCCTGCCGCTGGAGCAGCTCATCATGGCAAAACCCGATCTGATCGGCCGTTCCAGCAGCGACTACGGCGCACCGGCGCTGGCGCAGGAAAACCTCGTCCACCCGGCTTTCCGCGCCCTCGCAGGGCAGAAGGTCGTCGATCTGCCGGTCGCGAAAATGATCTGCGGCGCGCCCTTCACCCTCGATGCCGCCTTCATGCTGCAGGATGCGGCGGGGGAACAGAACCAGCCATGAACGCCGATCATCGTTATCATCTTCTGATCGCGCTGCTTGCCGCGCTCACCCTGGTGCTGTTCCTGCTGTCGCTGACGGTCGGCCCGGCGGCGGTCGGCTTTGCCGACAGCATGGCGGCGCTGTTCTCCGGCAAAGCCGATGGCGTTGCCCTCATCATGCGCGAGATCAGGCTGCCGCGCGCCATTCTCGGGCTGATGATCGGCGCGACGCTCGGCCTCTCCGGCGCTGTCCTGCAAGGCTATCTGCGAAACCCTCTGGCCGAACCCGGCCTGCTCGGTATCAGCGCCTCCGCCTCGCTGGGTGCCGTTCTTGCCATCTATACCGGCCTGTCCGCCGCCTTCCTGCTCGCTCTGCCGCTTGCCGCCCTTGCCGGCGCGGTAGCAGCCGTTCTGGTCGTGCAGGCCCTTGCCGGTGCGCGGGGGTCGGCCCTCATCGTCATTCTCGCCGGTATTGCCGTCACCAGCTTCGCCGGGGCCATGACCTCGCTGGCGCTCAACCTGTCGCCCAATCCGTTCGCAGCCCTTGAGATCATGTTCTGGATGCTGGGCTCACTCACCGACCGCTCAATGACGCATGTGTGGCTCTCCGCGCCCTTCATGCTGATCGGCTGGATCATGCTGGGCTCGCTGGGGCGCGCGCTCGATGCGCTCACCCTCGGCTCGGAAACGGCTGCCTCGATGGGCATCGAATTGCGCCGCGTGCAATTTCTGGCCGTGTTCGGCACGGCCGCCAGCGTCGGCGCCGCGACAGCCGTAGCCGGTGCCATAGGCTTCGTCGGGCTGGTCGTGCCGCATATCCTGCGGGTGCTGGTGGGTGCGCGGCCATCACGCCTGCTGCCGGCCAGCGCGCTCGGCGGTGCATCCATGGTGCTCGGCGCCGACACACTGGTGCGCATCATCGCGCCCGAGCGCGATCTCAAGCTTGGCGTGCTTACCGCAATCGTCGGTGCCCCGTTCTTCCTCTGGCTCGTCTTCCGCACCCGCAGGAGCCTCATGTGACGCTGCTCTCTGTTGAAAACCTTTCCGTCAGGCTCGGGCACCGACAGGTGCTGAACGGGCTGGGCTTCGAGGTCGAAGCCGGCGAATTCGTCGGGCTGATCGGTCCGAACGGAGCGGGCAAATCGACCCTTCTGCGCTCGGTGCTCGATCTGGTGCCGACACAGGGCCACATACGCCTGTCCGGTGAGGTCGCCGGAGCCATGAACGCGCGCCGGCGCGCGGCCCGCGTTGCCTATCTGGCGCAGGAGCGCGAAATCGCTTGGGCCGTGCCGGTCGAGACGATCGTGGCGCTAGGCCGCGAACCCCACCGCGCAGGCTTTGCCGCTCTGACCGCACAGGACAAAACCACCATCGATGATGCCATGCAGCGCATGGACATCGAGGCCTTCCGCGACCGTATCGCCACCGAGCTTTCCGGCGGCGAAAAGGCGCGTGTCCTGACGGCCCGCGCACTGGCGCAGGATGCGCCGCTGCTGCTGGCTGACGAGCCGACGGCCGGTCTCGATCCGGCCCATCAGATTTCGCTGATGCGCCTGTTTGCCTCGCTTGCCGCGGACGGAAAAAGCGTGGTCGCCTCTCTGCACGATCTTGGGCTGGCGGCGCGCTGGTGTTCGCGCCTGCTGCTACTTCATGAGGGGCGCATCGTGGCAGACGGTGCCCCGACACAGGTACTGACGCCGCACACCCTGCGCGACATCTATGGCGTGGAAGCCTTTTTCGGCGAAGCCGGCGGCGCGCCGGTCATCCAGCCGCTCGATCTGGCAGATGTGCTGCCCTGATCAGCCCTGCACCCTGCCGGCCCCGGGCGGACGCTTGCGGGTGGCAAGGAAGCGACTGACGCGTGCACCCGGAGGGGGCGCCGCTACTTTCAGCGGCTTCATGCCGTCGTCCAACTCGCCGGAGAGATCGAGCGTGGCGCGTTCGCCCACCGCATCAAAGTTCTCCTCCAGCCAGTCGCTGGCCGCATCGCGCCCAAGATCGCGCAGATATTCCAGAAACGCCCATTCGGCGTTGATCTTGGAAGAGGCTGACAGGCCTTTGAACGCCGCATCTGCATCGATGCGATGCATGCGGATATCGCGGTACTCGCCATGCGGCAGGCGCCCCGCCGCGATCAGTTCCTTGACGAAGGCGATGGCGCGGAATTCGCGCAGCAGCGCTGCGTTGAAGGCGATCTCGTCCATGCGGTTCTGGATCTCGCTGGAGCTGGTCGGCACACCCTCGCGCTGCACCGGGTTGATCTGAACCAGCAGCACGTCCTCGGTCTCGGTTGCCCTGAAAAAAGGAAACAGCGCCGGATTGCCGCCATAGCCGCCGTCCCAGTAAGGCACGCCGTCGATCTCGACCGCGCGGAACAGTTGCGGCAGGCAGGCGGAAGCCATCACCGTATCGCGATCGATCTCGCCATCGGAAAAGACACGGATCTGGCCGGTCTCGACATTGGTGGCCGAGATGAACACCTGCATGGCCTTGCAGGAGCGCACATTGTCGAAATCGATCTCGCTTTCGATCACATCGCGCAGCGGATTGAGACCGAGCGGATTGGCCAGATAGGGCGAAACCACGCGTGACATGGTGTCGAACCAGATATAGCCGGGTGAATTCTCGATCGACCAGTTGCCCCAAAGCACATCCCATGGCGTGCGCTGCACCGGGCTGAAACGGCCCTTCCGCGCCACGGCTCGCCAGAAATCCTCCAGCTTGGTGCGCGCGCCGTCGGCACCGCCGCGCACGAAGCCGTCGGCCAGCGCAACCGCGTTCATGGCGCCCGCGCTTGTGCCGGAGACGGCGACAATATCGAGCCTGTCGTCTTCCAGCAGGCGATCCAGAACGCCCCATGTGAAGGCGCCATGCGACCCACCGCCCTGCAGGGCGATGTTGATCTTCTTGCGCTGCACAGTGTTACCGTTGGCCCGCATATGCGATCCTTCCGAAGGCTGAGGAGTGAGTGGGGAGGGCGGCGCTTACTGCGCCACCCAGCCGCCATCGACGGAGATATGGGTGCCGTTGACCTGCGCCGCGGCCTCCGAGCACAGGAAGGTGACAGCGGCTGCAACCTGCTCCACGGTGACGAATTCCTTGGTCGGCTGCCTGTCCAGCATCACCTCGCGAACGACCGTGTCGCGGTCCATGTTGTTGGCCTTCATCTGATCGGGGATCTGCGCCTCGACCAGCGGGGTGAGCACATAGCCGGGGCACACCGCATTGCAGGTGATGTGGTCGCGCGCCACTTCCAGCGCCACGGTCTTGGTCAGGCCCATGATGCCGTGCTTGGCCGCGACATAGGCCGACTTGAACGGCGAGGCGACGAGCCCGTGGGCCGAGGCGATGTTGACGATGCGTCCGCCGCCTTCCCGCTTCATCAGCGGGATCGCCGCCGCAATGGTGTGGAAGGCCGAGGACAGGTTGATGGCGATGATGGCATCCCATTTCTCGACAGGAAATTCCTCGACCGGCGCCACATGCTGGATACCGGCATTGTTGACGAGGATATCGACCGACCCGAAACGCTCGGCCGCCTTCGCCACCAGGGCGCGGCATTCGGCGGGCTTCGACATGTCGGCCCCGATATAGGCCGCTTCCACTTTGTGGTCGCGGGCTATTTCTGCCGCAACTTCATGGTCCTCGGGCCTGTCGGAAAACGAATTCACGACCACGTTGCAGCCCTGCGCGGCAAGCGCGCGGGCAATGGCGAGGCCGATTCCGGAGGTGGAGCCGGTTACAACTGCGGTTCTGGTGGCGCTCATGACGGTCCTTTCCGCGATGGCAGGGATAAAAATGCTGCGCTGCAATATATGCGACAAGCGGGGCAAAACCAGCCCACTCTGGCGAAAAAGCGATGTTTCGAGAATCCTTTGCCGCCCGATTGTTGACTGATAGGATCATGTATGAACTTTCAGGCACTTCGCCGCAAAAGCACCTTCGAGAGACAACTCATGCACCCTGCCCTTTCCGCCCTTTTCGGCAGCACGCTGGCCCTGGCCGGCCTCATCTTATCCTCGCAGGCAATGGCTCAGGAGAAGCGGATCATTGTCTACAACGCCCAGCATGAAAGTCTTGCGAAGGAATGGGCCACGGCCTTTACCGCCGAAACCGGCATCGGGGTGACGCTGCGCAGCGGGGCGGACAGCGAGTTTTCCAACCAGATCGTGGCCGAGGGCAAGGCTTCGCCCGCCGACGTGTTCCTGACAGAGAATTCGCCCGCCATGACGCAGGTGGAGCAGGCCGGCCTGTTCGCTCCGGTCGATGCCGACACGCTGGCGCTGGTCGAGGACCAATATCGCCCTTCCGGCGGCCACTGGATCGGCATTGCCGCGCGCAGCACCGTGTTTGCCTACAACAAGACGAAGCTGACGGAAGACCAACTGCCGAAATCGCTGCTCGACCTCGCCGGCCCGCAATGGAAAGGCCGCTGGGGCGCTTCGCCTTCCGGGCCGGATTTTCAGGCCATCGTCAGCGCCCTTCTCCAGCTGAAGGGCGAAGCCGTCACCAGTGACTGGCTGAAGGCGATGAAGACCAATTTCAAGGCCTATCGCGGCAACAACACCGTTCTGAAGGCGGTGAACAGCGGCGAGATCGATGGCGGCATCATCTATCACTATTACTGGTTCGGCGACCGCGCCCGCACCGGCGAGAACAGCAGCGACGTCGAGCTGCACTATTTCCGCAACGGCGATCCGGGCGCCTTTGTGTCCATCTCCGGCGGCGGCGTGCTGGCGTCCAGCAAGCACCCGCAGGAATCGCAGGCTTTCCTGAAATGGATCGTCGGCAAGGGTGGTCAAAAGGTGCTGCGCGAGGGCACGTCCTACGAATACACGGTCGGCAGGGGCGAGCCTTCCAACGCCGCCCTCGTATCGCTTGAAGACCTGCAGGCCCCGAAGATCGATCCGCAGACGCTGAATTCCCGCAAGGTGACGGACCTGATGACCGACGCAGGCCTGATGTAAACGCTCATGCGGACCTTGACCGACGGCACCCTGATTGCCGGACCTGCCGCCGCCCGGCCGGCGGCGGCATCGTTGCGCTTCTCGTGGATCGGGTTCGCGGCGCTGCTGGTCACGCTGCTGACGCTGGTTCCGCTCGCCTTCATCCTGTGGGTGACGGTGCAGACCGGCTGGCAAACGGCCATATCGCTCATCTTCCGCCCAAGGGTTGGCGAGCTTCTGGTCAACACGCTGCTGCTCGAACTGCTTGCCGTGCCAGCCTGCGCGGTGCTTTCAGTGGCGCTTGGCTGGCTGACGGAACGCAGCGATCTTGCGGGCGCACGTCTGTGGTCATGGCTGTGCGTGGCACCGCTCGCCGTGCCTGCCTTCATTCATTCCTATGCGTGGGTCACCATCGTGCCCGGCCTCAACGGTCTTGGAGCCGGCGTATTGGTGTCGGTGCTGGCCTATTTTCCGTTCCTCTACCTGCCGGTTTCGGCCGCCTTGCGCCGCCTCGACCCCGCGCTGGAAGACGCGGCGGCAGCGCTTGGCCATGGTCCGTGGAGCGTGTTCTTCCGCGTCGTGCTGCCTCAGCTTCGGCTGGCGCTGTGCGGCGGCGCGCTGCTGGTCGGCCTGCATCTGCTTGCCGAATACGGGCTGTTCGTCTTCGTGCGCTTCGACACTTTCACCACGGCCATCGTCGACCAGTTCCAGTCCACGTTCAACGGTCCCGCCGCAAACATGCTGGCCGGCGTCCTGATCACCTGCTGCTTCGCCCTTCTGGCGCTGGAAATGCTGGCGCGCGGCGACGAGCGCTATGCCCGCGTCGGCTCCGGCGCCGCCCGCCACCCTGCGAAGGCAAAGCTCGGCCGCGCCGCCCTGCCTAGCCTGCTGATGCTTGCCGTGGTGACGGCGCTGTCGCTCGGCGTGCCCTTTTATACCATCGCCCGCTGGCTGTGGGCCGGCGGACTTCAGGTATGGCGCATGGACGAGATCGGCGCCGCACTCGGCCACACGACGGTGCTGGCGCTCGGCGGCGCGTTGCTCGCCACCCTTGCCGCCATTCCCATGGCGTGGCTGTCGATCCGCGCGCCGGGGCGCCTGCAACGCATGCTGGAAGGCTGCAACTACATGGTGGGGTCGCTGCCCGGCGTGGTGGTGGCGCTGGCGCTGGTCACGCTGACCGTGCGCTATCTGCTGCCGCTCTACCAGACGCTCGCCACCATCCTCGTCGCCTATATGCTGATGTTCCTGCCGCGCGCCATCATCAGCCTGCGCGCCTCGATCGCGCAGGCGCCACCGGAGCTGGAGCAGGCAGCGATGAATCTTGGGCGACGCCCGTTCAACGCGCTGTGGTCCACCACAATCCGCCTTTCGGCACCCGGTGCCGCGGCTGGCATGGCGCTGGTGGCGCTCGGCATTCTCAACGAGCTGACCGCCACCCAGATGCTGGCCCCCAGCGGCACCCGCACGCTGGCGCTCGCCTTCTGGGCCTACAGCGGCGAGATCGACTATGCGGCCGCCGCACCCTACGCGCTGATCATGGTTGCGGCCTCGCTGCCGCTGACATGGCTGCTTTACGTGCAATCGAAGAAGATGGCCGGACAATGAGTTTTCTTCAGCTTTCCGGCCTCTGCCGAAACTATGGCCCCGTGGCAGCAGTAAACGGCATCGACCTTTCCGTCGCCGCCGGCGGCCGCACCGCCATCGTCGGCCCTTCGGGCTGCGGCAAGACCACGCTTCTGCGTCTCATCGCCGGCTTCGAGCCGCCCGATGCGGGCAGCATCGAACTCGATGGCGAGCCGCTTGCCGGACCGCGCATGTTCGTTCCCGCCTACCGGCGCTCCATCGGCCTCGTCGCGCAGGACGGCGCGCTGTTCCCGCACCTCTCCGTCGCCGCCAATATCGGCTTCGGCATGCCCCGCGGCGAACCGGACCGCGATGGCCAGGTCGGGCACCTCATCCGGCTGGTCGGCCTCGACGAAAGCTTCCTGCAACGGCGTCCGCACCAGCTTTCCGGCGGGCAGCAGCAGCGCGTGGCGCTGGCACGGGCGCTGGCCCGCAAGCCGCGCCTGATGCTGCTCGACGAGCCGTTCTCGGCGCTGGATACTGGCCTGCGCGCGGCCATGCGCAAGACGGTCGCCGGCGTTCTGGAGGCGGCCGGCGTCACCACCATCCTCGTCACCCACGATCAGGAAGAGGCGCTGTCCTTCGCCGATCAGGTGGCGGTGATGCGCGCGGGAAAGATCATGCAGGCCGGTTC
This sequence comes from Aquamicrobium lusatiense, assembly GCF_014201615.1. Classification (NCBI taxonomy): domain Bacteria; kingdom Pseudomonadati; phylum Pseudomonadota; class Alphaproteobacteria; order Hyphomicrobiales; family Phyllobacteriaceae; genus Aquamicrobium; species Aquamicrobium lusatiense. Next base: position 243,966 of record NZ_JACHEU010000001.1, read on the forward strand.
TCCGCGCGATCTTTATCTCAGGCCCCGCGACCGCATGGTGGCGGAGTTTCTGGGCGAGGCGATCATCCTGCCGGCCAGCATCGCGGACGGCCATGCGCATTGCATTCTGGGCGCGATCCCCATCGACCGCGACGAAAGTCGCCAGACGGCCGAAATCCTGCTGCGGCCGGAGCAGGTCGGGCTCGGGCCGGATCAGGCCGGCGGCACGAGCGCCATGGTAACGGATTCGGAATTCAGCGGGCCGACCTGCACGCTCACGGTAGAGGTGGCCAACGGCGCGGGCGAAGCAGGCGCTCTCGTCCTGCGTCAGCCTTCAGCCGGCGCGCCGCAGGCCGGAACGCGCATCCGGCTTACCGTCAGCGGCAGCGCGCATCTGCTGGAGTAATTCCAGCAAAAAGTGCGCAGCGGTTTTTGCGTCTGGAATTACGTCTGAGAAAGGATGGAGCATTTTCGTCCAAAAACGAAAATGCTCCAGACTGATGCGCGCTGCCTGAAGCTTTTTACCGCGTGTTGCGGCGGCGGGCCGCCAGCGTGCGCAGGCGCAGCGCGTTGAGGCGGATAAAGCCCTCGGCGTCCTTCTGGTCATAGGCGCCACGATCGTCTTCGAAGGTGACGAGGTCGTCGCGGTAGAGCGACTTGGCCGACTTGCGACCGGTGACGATGACATTGCCCTTGTAGAGCTTCAGCCGCACCGTACCCTCGACGTCTTCCTGGCTCTTGTCGATCAGCGCCTGCAGCATCTCGCGCTCCGGCGAGTACCAGAAGCCGTTGTAGATGAGTTCCGCATAGCGCGGCATCAGCTCGTCCTTGAGATGGCCGGCGCCGCGATCCAGCGTAATCGACTCGATGGCGCGGTGCGCTGCGATCAGGATGGTGCCGCCGGGGGTCTCGTAGACGCCGCGGCTCTTCATGCCGACGAAACGGTTCTCGACCAGATCGATGCGGCCGATGCCGTTGTCACGGCCGAGGTCGTTGAGCGCGGCGAGCAGCGTGGCCGGCGACAGCTTCTTGCCGTTCAGCGCAACCGCGTCGCCCTTCAGGAATTCGATCTCGATCTCGGTTGCGGCATCCGGCGCATCGAGCGGCGAGACGGAGCGCTGGTGCACATATTCCGGCGGCTCCACCCACGGATCTTCCAGCACCTTGCCCTCCGAGGAGGAGTGCAGAAGATTGGCGTCGACCGAGAACGGCGCTTCGCCCTGCTTGTCCTTCGGCACCGGGATCTGGTGCTTTTCGGCGAACTCGATCAGATCGGTGCGCGACTTGAACGACCAGTCGCGCCACGGCGCGATGACCTTGATGTCGGGATTGAGCGCATAGGCCGAAAGCTCGAACCGCACCTGATCGTTGCCCTTGCCGGTCGCGCCATGGGCGACGGCGTCAGCCCCGGTTTCCTCGGCGATCTGGACCAGATGCTTGGAGATCAGCGGCCGGGCGATGGATGTGCCGAGCAGATAGGTGCCCTCGTAGAGCGCGTTGGCGCGGAACATCGGGAACACGAAATCCTTCACGAACTCCTCGCGCAGGTCGACGATGCGGATGTCCTTGATGCCCATCATCTCGGCCTTGCGGCGCGCCGGCTCCAGTTCCTCGCCCTGTCCGAGATCGGCGGTGAAGGTGACGACCTCCGCGCCCAGTTCGGTCTGCAGCCATTTCAGGATGATGGAGGTGTCGAGGCCGCCCGAATAGGCGAGCACGACCTTCTTGACGTCTTTCAGCTTGGTCATGGGCGTTTCCGATGTTCGTTCCGGGACTGCGGCGAGGCGCAAAAACTGCGTGGGCAGTCATAGCAGGAAAGCCGCGCCGGACAAGCGCCCAGGAAGCAGGAACGGGAGGCAGCAAAGCCGCGCCGGCAAAGCGTCCGGACGCAATCTCAGCAGGTGCCTGCTGCTTCGGCAGAGTGCGCAACAAAATGACGAAATGTGCTCAATATAAAACCTTTTCTTGTGAATCTGCACTTTTTCGTGCATTTCATGGCCCGCGCCCGCCAGGGCGCATCATTACCACCCGAACTGACAGGATCATATGATGGCGGAAGAAAGTCTTCTTGATAGCGCACTGGTACGTCTGGACGATGCCGCAAGGCACCTCAACGTCGACGCCGATGTCATCGAGAAGCTGAAATATCCGCGAGAGACGACCAAAGCCCGCCTCATGATCCGCATGGACGACGGTTCGCGAAAATCCTTCCTGGCATGGCGATGCCGCTATGACGACACCCGCGGCCCGACCAAGGGCGGCATCCGCTTCCATCCCGACGCTACGGCCGAAGAAGTCGAGATGCTGGCCTTCTGGATGACGTTCAAATGCGCCGTGATGAACCTGCCCTATGGCGGCGGCAAAGGCGCCGTTCAGGTCGACCCGCGCCAGCTCTCCAAGGCCGAGCTGGAGCGTCTGTCGCGCGCTTATATTCAGGCTTTCGCCGGCATTATCGGGCCGGACCGCGATATTCCCGCACCCGATGTCTACACCAACTCCATGATCATGGGCTGGATGGCTGACGAGTACAGCCAGATCGTCGGCAAGAGCTCGCCTGCCGTCATCACCGGCAAGCCGCTGGCGCTCGGCGGCTCCGTCGGCCGCGGCGACGCCACCGCGCGCGGCGGCTACTATCTGGTGCGGCATCTGGCGCAGGAACTGGGCCTGAACGGTAAGCTTCGCATCGCCATTCAGGGCTTCGGCAATGCCGGCCAGTATATCGCCTCGCTGCTCGCCGGCGACGGCCACACCATCGTGGCCGTCTCGGATTCCGGAGGCGCCGTGCACTCGGCCGAAGGGCTGAGCCTCGACACCCTGATGGCGGCCAAGAACGACAACCGTTCGGTCGTCTATACTGCCGGAAAGGATGGCCATGAGGCCATTGCCGCCGACGATCTGGTCGGCGTCGACTGCGATATCCTTGTGCCAGCGGCGCTGGAAAACATGATCCACAAGCACAATGCCCACACCGTGAAGGCGCGTCTCGTGCTGGAACTCGCCAACGGTCCGGTAACGCCCGAAGCCGACGAGATCCTCGCCGAACGCAACGTCGTGGTGCTGCCCGATATTCTGGCCAATGCTGGCGGCGTCACCGTCTCCTATTTCGAGTGGGTGCAGAACAAGCAGGGCTATTACTGGGAGCTGGAGGAAATCCACACCAAGCTGCGTACCATCATGGAGCGCGAAGGCCGGGCCATCTGGCAACTGTCGGTCGACCGCGGCACCACGCCGCGCACGGCCGCCTATGTCCACGCGCTGAACCGGCTGGCTGAAGCGATCGAGGCCCACGGCACGCAGAGCTATTTCGACAGCTGACCCCATCTCGAACTGCATTCGCAGATCGGATATAAGAGGGCGTCACGCAATGCGGCGCCCTTTTCTTTTGCGCTTCTCTCAGGCAGGCCGTCCATGAATTTCATTCCCGACGCAACCGTGATGGTGCAGTTCGCCATCGCCACAGTTGTCCTGACGATCACCCCGGGTCCGGACATGACCCTGTTCGTCGGACGGGCCCTGTCGCAGGGAAAAGCCGCCGGCTTTGCCTGCGCCTTCGGAGCCATGACGGGCATCGTCTTCCACACCGCGCTGGTAGCGCTCGGCCTGTCGGCCCTGATCGTGGCCTCGCCGCAGGCCTTCTTCGTGCTCAAGATCGTCGGCGCGCTCTACCTGATCTGGCTCGCCTTTCAGGCGATACGCCATGGATCAGCCTTCTCGCCGGAGGTGACCGGCAAGGCGCCGCGCTCGCTCGCCCGCAACTGGGCGACGGGGCTGGGCATCAACCTGCTGAACCCCAAGATCATCCTGTTCTTCATGACCTTCCTGCCGCAATTCGTATCGGCGCACGATCCCCATGCGCCCGGCAAGCTGTTCTTCCTTGGCCTGATGTTCATCCTCATTGCGCTGCCGTTCACTGCGACCATGGTGATCGCGGCGGACCGTCTGGCAAACCTGCTGAAGAAGAGCCCGCGCATCACGCGGCTCACCGATTATCTGTTCGCCGGCGTGTTCTCGGCCTTCGCGATCAAGATCCTGACGACTCAGGCGAAGTAGGCGGAAGCCGGTCGCGGTTGCGGCCACGCCAGTCCGGCGTCCACATGCCGGCCACCAGCCAGTAGGCCAGCCCGCCGACAAGTCCGCTGCCGATCATCGCCAGAAGAATGGCGGTGTCTTCGGAACCATCCGCCTGCCCCGCGCCGCCGTAAAACAGCCCGGCGAATGCCGCCGCAACGACCCCGCCGGCAATCGCATAGAACAGCCAGTCGCGCCGGCCGAGAAACTCGCCCACGACGATGGCGACAGCCGCCGGCCAGAAGTTCAGATGAGCTATGAACAGGGCAAAGATCGGCACGGCCACGACCATGCCGGCATTGAAGGTGGAAAGCTCCTGTTCCTGTGCCAGCCCGGACCAGCCGAGAAACAGGACGTAGAGGAATAAACTGGCGGCGAGGCAGGCAGCGGCATAACCGGCGACCACCGTCGCAAAGCGAAGCAGGACCCTCAGCAGATCGCTCAAGCCTCGCCGTGCCCGGCGATCATCATCGCCTCCAGCGCCAGCCTGTCCACCTTGCGCATGCGTTCCGATTCCGACTTGAGCTGGCCGCAGGCGGCGAGAATGTCGCGCCCGCGCGGCGTGCGGATCGGCGAGGCGTAGCCGGCGGCGTTGATGTAGTCGGCGAAGCGCTCGATCGTCTCCCAGTCCGAGCACTGGTAGTTGGTGCCCGGCCACGGGTTGAACGGGATCAGGTTGATCTTGGCCGGAATGCCCCTCAGCAGCTTCACCATCTGCTTTGCGTCTTCGAGGCTGTCATTGACGTCCTTGAGCATCACATATTCGAAGGTGATGCGGCGCGCATTGGACAGGCCCGGATATTCGCGGCAGGCCTTCATCAGCTGTTCGAGCGGATACTTCCTGTTGATCGGCACCAGAAGATCGCGCAGATCGTCGTTTACCGCATGCAGCGAGATCGCCAGCATGACGCCGATCTCCTCGCCGGTGCGGTAAATCTCCGGCACGACGCCGGAAGTGGAGAGCGTGATGCGCCGCTTCGACAGCGACAGCCCGTCGCCGTCGGAGGCGATCAGCAGGGCCTTCTTCACCGCCTCGAAATTGTAGAGCGGCTCGCCCATGCCCATCATGACGATGTTGGACACCTTGCGTCCTTCCGCCGGCACGATGGCGCCTGCCGGGGTATCGGTGTCGGGAAAGTCGCCCAGCCGGTCTCGCGCGGTGAGCAGTTGCGCCAGAATTTCTTCCGCCGTCAGATTGCGCACCAGCTTCTGGGTGCCGGTATGGCAGAAGGAGCAGGTCAGCGTACAGCCGACCTGACTGGAAATGCACAGCGTGCCGCGTCCCTCTTCCGGTATGTAGACGGTCTCGATCTCGACCGGACGACCCGCGCCGCGCGGCGGAAAGCGGAACAGCCACTTGCGCGTGCCGTCGTTGGAGATCTGCTCCTCGACGACTTCCGGCCGCGCAACGGTGAAAGCGCGATCCAGCGCCGCACGCAGATCCTTGGAGATGTTGAACATCTGGGAAAAATCGGAAACGCCGCGCACATAAAGCCAGTGCCAGAGCTGCTGCACGCGCATCTTCGCCTGCTTTTGCGGCACGATGCCAGCCTCGACCAGCGCATCAGCCATTTCCTCGCGCGACAGGCCGATCAGCGACGGCTTCTCCGGCGCTGGACGAATGCGCAGCGCATCGCGGGCGCCGGCTGGAATGAGATCGAATGAAAGGCTCATGATGCCCAATATAGGTGCTTTGCGGCCGATTGCAGCAGCAGATCCGGAATGAAGCGCGCCCGATAGCACAAGTTTGACCCGGAGTCATGGCCCCCCCAAAGTCAGCTCCCAGGTCAGGGCCCGCATTCATGGCCCGCACGCATGGCACATTGTCGGCACATGTGCCGCAAACAAAAAAAGCCGGGCCCGAAGGACCCGGCTTGCATTCCGATTGCCGGAACAGGCTTACTTGCAGCTGGCGATGGAGCCGAGGGCCGCGGAAATGCCCTTGAGCGAGAACACGTAGCTGGTGGTGTTGCCGCGTCCCGACTTCGCCTGCACCTTCATGTCCGCGCCGGCGCGCATGGCGGCGATGAGCTGCGGCTCGTCGGCGGCATTCTCGACCCATGCGGACTTGCCGCGCGTGAACATTGTGAAGGACCTGTCGCCCACGGTGACGGTAACCTTCGAGTTGGCCTGGAAATCATAGCCCGCAATGAATTGCGGCTCGTAGCTGACCTGCTGTCCCGGACGCTGCGACACGAAGAAGAACATGTCGCCATGATTGAGCGTCGGAGGCTGCTTGTCGGTTGGAACGGTCAGCACGTAGCAAACCTTGCCGCCGGAAGCCTGATAACTGTAGGTGCCCCACGCATTGTGCTGGCCAATCTTGGTCGCTTGCTGGGCCAGAACGGGCGAAGCCGTGGCGAGCATGATCAGACCAGAAACTGTAGCAATCAATCGGCGCATTGTGATTCCCATATTCCAAACAGTGGGGAGCAGGCCGGCGTCTCGCCCTGCCCGATCTCTTCAATTTGATTTAATCTGGGTTACCAAAGCGTGAAGACCGCAAAAGAAAATGGACTTCCGCCATAGAAACCGCCGCCATCTCCGCGCTTTCCCCGCAATTTGTCGTTTTGCGGGGTCCGGCGCGACGTCCCTGCCGGCGACTTGGACTGGAGGAAAAAGGCAAGAATTTGACTTTCGCCCAAATTGAACGCGAAGCGGCCCCGGAACCGGAGTTCGGGGGCCTGCCAAACCATCGCAATAAAGCATCTCGCCCGAAAATGTGTCGCGGTTTCAGGAAAACGACATGCTTAAGAGATTGAAATCAGGCGTCTTCGGCCAGTGCGTCTTTCGCAGCCGCCTTGTGGGCGGGGGTGATGTGCGTCCTGACAGCAGCGATTGCAGCGCTCAGCACCGCAATGTCATCGGTGAAGCCAAGGCCGAAGATCACATCGGGGATGGCATCCACCGGCAGCACGAAGTAGCCGAGCGCAGCAACAAGAATGCCCTTGGCTCTCAGCGGCGTATTGGCGTCCAGAACGCAATAGTAGGCAGCGACGACATCTTCCATGAACGGAACATGGCGCGCGGCTTTCTTGGCGGTGCGCCAGAATTTTTCGCGCACCTCCTGTTCGCCGCCAACCTTGTCCGCGAAGCCGAAGAGATCGAAAACGGTCCTTTCAGCCATGTGCCAGCATCTCCTTCAAACGGCCCGCCTTCTGCCGGCCCTTGCCGGTAATGTGGTGGGGCGAAGGGCGCGGTGCAAGATTTTCGCGTTTCAAACAGGCCTCAGTTGCCGAAAATCCGGTCGATGCGGCGCGCGAGGCCGAAGTCGAGTTCAGTGAGCCCGCCCGCATCATGGGTGCTGAGCCGGATATCGACGGTCTTGTAGACGTTCGACCATTCCGGGTGATGGTCCATCTTCTCCGCCGCCAAAGCCACCCGCGTCATGAAGGCGAAGGCTTCGGAAAAATTGCCGAAGCTGAAACGCCTTTCGATGGCCAGCCGGTCCCCGCTCAGCGCCCAGCCGGGACGTTCCTCAAGCGACGCGGTGATGGCGTCCGGTGCCAGTTTCTCTCGTGCCATGGCCTGTTTCCGTGTTATCCGCGTGGAACAACTGAACATAGGGCCTGCCGTTATGGACGCCAAACCGAAAAGCTCGATCCTGTTCGTGTGCCTCGGCAACATCTGCCGCTCGCCGCTGGCGGAGGGCGTTTTTCGCACCGTGGCCGCAGAACGGGGGCTTGCGAACCTGTTTGTGCCGGATTCGGCCGGAACCGGGGGCTGGCATGCCGGGTCGCCACCCGATCCGCGCTCCATCGCCGTGGCCGCGCGCTATGGCGTCGACATTTCGGGCCAGTCCGCGCGGAAGGTCGACGCCGGGGATTTTTCCCGCTTCGACCTCATCCTTGGCATGGACCGCTCCAACGTGCAGGACCTGCGCCGCGTGGCACCACAGGACGCACAGGCGCGCATCCATCTCTATCTCGACTACACGCTGGGAACCGTGCGCGACGTTCCAGACCCCTATTATGGCGGGGCGGACGGCTTCGAGAAAGTCTACCGCATGATCCGCGAGGCGTCGGAAGCGCTGTCGACGCGGCTTACCGGGACACTGCCGGTCAGCGGCCAGGCTTCCTCGACGATATAGGGGCCTCCCCCCACCGAATCGCGCGACGACATCAGCACGAAACGGCCGACCTTGAAGGGCGTGGCGGAGAAATTGCCGCGTGCCGACAGGTAGCGCGCCACCTCTGCGGGATTCGAGTTTCGCAGCCTCGCCAGCGTCACATGCGGGGTGAACTTGCGCGGATCGGCACCTATGCCGAGGCGCTGGCAGATGCGGTCGATCTCCGCCTGCAGGGCGGAAAGATCCGGCGAGGCCGTAACCCCCGCCCAGATCGAGTGCGGCTTCTTCTGCCCGAAGGCTCCAACCCCGGTGAGCGCCAGCGTGAAGGAAGGCCGGCGCACCCGGTCGAGCGCGTCGGCTATGTCGTCGGCCACATGGCCTTCGACATCGCCGATGAAGCGCAGCGTGATGTGATAGTTTTCGACGTCGATCCAGCGGGCGCCGGGAAGGCCGCCCCGAAGCAGGGAGAGCGATAGCGCGGCATCGCGCGGAATTTCGAGAGCGGTGAAAAGACGCGGCATGGCATAGCCTCCTGTCCTCGAATCGAAACCCTGAATGTCAGCGGACCACCGATAGAACGGTTCGGCAAGCTAATTATTCGGCCCCCGCCGTTTCCGCTGGGGAAAGACGAAGCCGCGATCAGTCTTTCGGCAGCGCCGCGATCGCCTTCTCGACGGTGGACAGGATCCGCCCGACGATGGTGCGGATGCCCGCCGCGCTCGGGTGCATGCCGTCTTCGCTCAGCAGATCCTGCTCGGCGGCGACGCCGTCGAGGAAGAACGGATAGAGGATGACGCCGTGCTTCTGCGCCAGGCGCGGATAGAGCGAGCCGAAGGCCTCGCCATAGGCATGGCCGAGATTGGGGGCGGCAACCATGCCCGCCAGCAGCACATCGATGCCGCGCGCCTTCAGCCGCGCGATCATCTCGTCGAGGTTCTTTTCCACGATCGCCGGATCGATGCCGCGCAGCATGTCGTTGGCACCGAGTTCGAGAATGACCAGATCGGTCCCGTCCGGCACCGACCAGTCGAGACGGGCGAGGCCGCCGCTGGAGGTGTCGCCGGAAACGCCGGCATTGGCGACAATCACGTCATGGCCACTGGCCCTGAGAGCATCCTGCAGCTGCTCGGTGAAACCCTCGCCCGGTCCCAGCCCGAAACCGGCCATCAGGCTGTCGCCGAAACCGACGATCTGCACCGCATCCGCCCGCGCCGGGACGGCAAATGAAAACATCGCCCCGACAACCAGCGCGCACCACACCGAGGCAGGAAACAAAAACGTGTATTTGAAAGCCATGCTTTTGCCCCCATATGTCCGATGCATTCTCGCTTAAGGGCGTTTGCCCTTCCCTCCATATAGGATCAATCCGTTTTGACAAAAGCCGTCATCGAACTGGAAAACGTATCGCTGACGCTGGGCGAAGGCGCATCCTCGGTGCATGTGCTGAAGGGCATCGATCTGACCGTCCGGCAGGGCGAGATCGCCGGCATCGTCGGCCCTTCCGGTTCCGGCAAGTCGACGCTGCTGATGGTCCTGGCCGGGCTTGAACGGGTCGACGACGGCCGCGTGACGATGGCCGGCATGACGCTGAACGGCAAGAGCGAGGACGAGATCGCCGCCTTCCGCGGCCGCAACATCGGCATCGTGTTCCAGTCCTTCCACCTCATCCCCAACATGACGGCGCTGGAAAACGTCGCCGTGCCGCTGGAGCTGGCCGGTCATCCGGAACCCTTCAGGGTGGCAGAGCAGGAGCTGGTGGCGGTGGGCCTTGGCGAACGCCTGACCCACTATCCGGGCGAGCTTTCCGGCGGCGAGCAGCAGCGCGTGGCCATCGCCCGCGCGCTCGCCCCTTCCCCGCCAATTCTCATTGCCGACGAGCCCACCGGCAATCTCGATCAGGCGACGGGCCGGCAGATCGCCGATCTGCTGTTTTCCAAGGCAGCCGAGCGCGGCATGACGCTGGTGCTCGTCACTCACGATCCGGCACTTGCCGCGCGCTGCTCGCGCCGCATCGCCATGCGCTCCGGCCGCATCGAGACCGGGGAGACGGAGGATAGCGGGCCCGCGCTGGCTGCGACGGCGATCGCATGATGACGATGTCCCGCCAGCTTGCGCTTGCCTTCCGCTTTGCCCTGCGCGAAATGCGCGGCGGCCTTTCCGGCTTCGCCATTTTCCTTGCCTGTATCGCGCTCGGTGTGGCGGCCATCGGCGGCGTCAACTCCGTCGCCCGCTCGATCAGCGACGGCGTGGCAGCGCAGGGCCAGCCGCTGCTCGGGGGCGACCTGCGCTTCCGCCTCAACCAGCGCGAGGCAAACGACACCGAACTCGGCTTCCTGCAGGCGGCCGGCGACGTTTCCCGCAGCGCCAGCATGCGTTCCATGGCCCGCCTGACCGACAGTTCCGATCAGGCGCTGGTCGAGGTCAAGGCCGTTGACGACGCCTATCCGCTTTACGGCACGCTGGAGACACAGCCGGCTTTGGCGCATGAAGAGCTTTTCAGCGAGAGCGCCGGCGCATTCGGTGCTGCCGCGCCCGACCTTCTGTTCGAGCGCCTCGGCCTGAAGGTCGGCGACCGCATCATGCTCGGCAACGCGACCTTCGAGCTGCGCGCCGTTCTGGTGAGCGAGCCGGATGCCGTTTCGGAAGGTTTCGGCTTCGCCCCGCGCCTGCTCGTCTCGCTGGAGGGACTGCACGCTTCCGGTCTTGTCGTGACGGGCAGCCTTGTCGAGCATTCCTACAAGCTGAAACTGGAGCCCGGCGCCAGCGATGCCCGGCTGGCGCAGGTGGAGGCGCAGGCGCGCACAGCCTTCCCCGAAGCCGGCTGGTCGATCCGCAACCGCTCCAACGCCGCCCCGGCGCTTTCCGCAAATATCGAGCGCTTTTCGCAGTTTCTCACGCTGGTCGGCCTCACCTCGCTTGTGGTCGGCGGTGTCGGCGTCGCCAATGCGGTGCGCGCCTATCTCGACGGCAAGCGCGGCGTCATCGCCTCCTTCAAGAGCCTTGGAGCCTCCGGCCGCTTCGTCTTCACCGTCTATCTCGTGCAGACGCTTCTGATCGCGGCGATCGGCATCGCCGCCGGCCTCGTGCTGGCCGTATTGATGCCCTTTGCCGCCTCCGGCGCGCTGCAGGCAGTCATTCCCGTGCCGGCGGAAGCGGGAATCTATCCGGCCGCACTCGGGCTCGCCACCGCCTTCGGGCTGCTCGTCACGCTGGCCTTTGCGCTCATGCCGCTCGGCCGTGCCCGCGATGTGCCTGCCACCGCCCTGTTCCGCGAACTCGGCTTCGAGGCGCGGGGGCGGCCGCGATTCGTCTATCTCGCGGCCACCGCAGTCATCGCCCTGTCTCTGGCAGCACTTGCCATCTTCACGGCCCACGACCGGCGCATCGCCGTCACCTTCGTCGGCGCGGCGGTGCTGTCCTTCCTCGTCCTGCGTCTCGTGGCGTGGCTGGTGCAATGGCTGGCCAGAAGGGCGCCGCGCGTGCGCTCCACTTCGTTGCGGCTGGCGGTCGGCAACATCCACCGCCCGGGCGCGCTCACCCCCTCGGTGGTGCTGGCGCTGGGGCTCGGGCTGACGCTGCTCGTCACGCTGGCGCTCATCGACGGCAATCTGCGCCGCCAGATTTCCGACAGCCTGCCGGAAAAGGCGCCCAACTTCTTCTTCGTCGACATACAGGCCGCCGATGTCGATACCTTCTCCACGCTCATTGCAAGGGAAGCGCCTCAGGGCACACTGGTGAAAGTGCCGATGCTGCGCGGTCGCGTCACCGCGCTAAACGGCACCGATGTGCGCGAGCTGGACATTCCGCCGGCCGGCGCATGGGTGCTGCGCGGCGATCGCGGCCTCACCTATGAGGCCGAGCAGCCGCGCAACGCCTCCCTGACGTCGGGAAGCTGGTGGCAGGCCGATTACACGGGCGAGCCATTGGTTTCATTCTCCGCCAAGGAAGGCGAGGAACTCGGCCTCGCGGTCGGCGACACGGTGACAGTCAACGTGCTCGGCCGCAACGTCACGGCGCGCATCGCCAATTTCCGGCAGGTGCAGTGGGAAACGCTCGGCATCAACTTCGTCATGGTGTTTTCGCCGAATACATTTGCAGGTGCTCCGCATAGCTGGCTGGCCACACTTTCCGACGACACCGCAACGGTGGCGGACGATGCACGCATCCTCAACGCTGTGACCCGCGCCTTTCCAGCGGTGACGACGGTGCGCGTCAAGGATGCGCTCGACATCGTCAACCAGCTCGTCGGCGAGTTGGGCACAGCGATCCGCGCCGCCGCCGGCGTGGCGCTGATCTCGTCGGTGCTGGTGCTGGCCGGCGCGCTCGCCGCCGGCAACCGCGCCCGCATCCACGACGCGGTGGTGCTGAAGACGCTGGGCGCCACGCGGCGCACGCTGATTTCCGCCTTTGCGCTGGAATATATGCTGCTCGGCCTCGCCACCGCCGTTTTCGCCCTCGCGGCCGGCGGCGTGGCGGCATGGTATGTCGTCACGCAGATCATGACGCTGCCCTCGCAGTTCTCGGTTGAGGTCGCGCTCGGCACCATCGTTCTGGCGCTGGTGCTGACCGTCGGCATCGGCCTTGTCGGCACATGGAGGGTGCTGGGACACAAGGCGGCACCCGTTTTGCGTGACCTGTGAATCACCGGCCGCGCGAAAAAGAGCCGCTCCGGCGCGGAAAGAGCACAGCAGAGCTGCCGGCCGGCCCGTGATTAACCATATCAGCCGGCGCAGATCAAAAATTCGCGATTTGGGGCCTCACGAACGATTTCCTCCGGTTACGGGTCTTGTTCCGGACAAAAAGAACCCTCATATTCCGGGCAGGCATGCTGGAGGCCCCGCCAGCGGCGCCTGGGCATGCGCCCGACACCGGACGGGGCAAGAAGCAACAGAGGACTACAATGGCTGACCCCCTTCACAATTACCAGACGCGTACGGCCCCCTACGGCCGCGCCGACATGGCTATCGACGAGGGCCTGCGCGCTTACATGCTGCGCGTCTACAACCTGATGGGCATGGGCCTGCTGATCACCGGTCTCGCGGCCGTCGCCACGATCATGCTGGCCACGACCAACAACCCGGCCGCAGCGGTCGCCACGCTGCCGAGCGGCCAGATGCTGACCTCTTTCGGCTATGCCATCTTCGCATCGCCGCTGAAGTGGGTTGTGATTCTCGCTCCGCTGGCCGCCGTGTTCTTCCTGTCGTTCCGCGTCCAGTCGATGAGCGTGGGCGCGGCTCAGCTCACCTTCTGGGTCTATGCGGGACTGGTTGGCCTGTCGCTGTCGTCGGTGTTCCTGATCTACACCAGCGCCTCGATCACGCAGACCTTCTTCGCCACCGCGGCCGCCTTCGGCGCGCTGTCGCTCTACGGCTACACCACCAAGCGTGACCTGACGGCCATGGGCTCGTTCCTGATCATGGGCCTGTTCGGCCTGATCATCGCCATGGTCATCAACATCTTCCTGCAGTCTTCGGCCCTGTCCTTCGCGGTTTCGGCCATCGGCGTGCTGATCTTCGCCGGCCTTACTGCCTATGACACGCAGAAGATCAAGGAGATGTACTACGAGTCCGACGACGCCGACGTGGCCGGCCGCAAGTCGATCATGGGCGCCCTGACGCTCTACCTCGACTTCATCAACCTGTTCATGTTCCTGCTCCAGTTCATGGGCGACCGCCGCTGAGCGGAGGCAACGAACGAAATGAAGGGGCGGCCCACCAGCCGCCCTTTTCTTTTGTCTCATGACGGCGCATAGGTTTTTCGGCTCCACCATCCCGGACACATCAGATGATACGCACGGCGACCCCGGACGATCTTGCCCCGATCACGGAAATCTATCGTGACGCCGTTCTCAACGGCACCGCCACCTACGAGCTTGAACCGCCCTCGCTGGAAGAAATGCAGGGCCGTTTCGAGGCGCTGCGCGCCAGGGGCTATCCGTTTCTGGTCGCAACGTACGACGATGGAACCGTGCTCGGCTACGCCTATGCCGGTCCCTTCCGGGCACGCCCCGCCTATCGCTTCATCGTCGAGGATTCGATCTACATCTCCCCTGAGGCCAAGGGGCGCGGCCTCGGCACGGCACTCATGCGTGCACTCATCGAAGAGGTGCGTGAGCTGGGCTTTCGCCAGTTCGTCGCCGTGATCGGCGATGGCACACCGGACAGCCCGTCGGTGCGCCTGCACAAGAAGCTCGGCTTTCGCCACACCGGCAAGCTCGAAGGATCGGGTTACAAGCACGGCCGCTGGCTGGATACCACCTTCATGCAGCTTGAGATGAACGGCGGCGCAAACCAGCCGCCGGATCCCGGCTCATGGCCGGAAAAGGCTCTGAAGGACGGCTGAGCCTTACGCCTTCACCAGCTTCAGCCTGTTGTCGAAGACCCCCAGCACCCGCGCCAGCTCGTGACCCCGCTTGAGGATGCGCCCGCCCGCGGCGATCACCGAAAAAGCGCCCTGACGCTTCGCCAGCTTCGGGTCCTTGACGATCTGGAAAAGGGGCACTTCGCTGGCGCGCCGGTAGACCGAAAAGATCGCCCGGTCCTCCAGATGATCGATGGCGTAGTCCTTCCACTCATTGGCCGCGACCATGCGCCCATAGAGCCGCAGGATCAGGTCGAGTTCGCGACGATCGAAGGAGACCGGCATGCCGAGGCGCTCGCGGCGCGCCTCCTGAAGCGGGATGAGTATTGCGGAAGCGTCTCCTTCTCCCGCGCCCGCACTGCCTTCGCTCATGCCAGATTCCTTGCAAATGCAACTGCAATCCGGACAGGTTCGCCCTTTCCGGCCCCAATTGCAAGTACGCCGGCTATCGTGGCTCCGGACCAGAAACAGGCGGGTGCTTCTGGATTGTCGCGACGCCTTATGAAAAATGGGAAGCTGATTTGGCAATCGAAACGATGCCTGCGGACTGTTCGTTCAGCGTAAACCGGCACTTACATTTGTGAAAGCCTGTAGAAATTGGTGATCTTTCGCCACATTCTCGCCACTTTTTATCCGCGCTTCCGCCCCATTGTGAAACGACTCTGTGCTCGTTGCCTGAGACGGTTCGGTCCGGCACTTGCCTGTAACCCCCAAGCCCCCCGCCCACGGGCCTGAGTCGGATCGAACCAACCTCGGCATGCCCGCCGAGCCGGCTACTCCCCCCTGAAATCCTGTTTCTCCGAAATCCCTGCGGTTCAGCGCTTTGGGCTGTTGATGACCGCCGCCCCGATGATGGGTCCCGGCAGCCCATCCTTCGCCACCGATTGCAGCAGCACGGCGCATCCGCCTTTCTTCATCACTTCACTGGCCGGCAACTCGTAGCGAAGCGCCTTGCCATGCCACATGCCAGCGGTCTGCATGGAAGAAACCGCGTTCCAATATGTCATCTCGCGGCCGCGGTTGCGTCCCCGGCCGATCTCCACCGTCTGCGGCGGCTCGAAATAGGCAAGCACCAGATGCGCCGTATCCGGCAGGTCGGAGCCGGCCTCCGCCTCCCCGGTTTCGATGACCACGCCATCGCCCTCGCGCGTCACGCGGATCGGCACCACCATGCCGTTGCCGGAAGACTTCAGCATGCCCATGGCTCCCTGAACCGCGTTGCGGTTCGCCCCATTGACATGGGTTCGGCCATTGATCACCGCCTGTGGCGTATAAATGGAGCGCGCCCCGAAGGCGCGCATATAGGCATACTGGCGCTCGGTATTGTCCTTCGAGCTCAGCGTGTCATGCCAGCCGAGATAGTCCCAGTAGTCGACATGATAGGCGAGCGCGATGACATCGTCCCTGCCGGCCAGCTCGGCAAAGAACTTGTCGGCCGGCGGGCATGAATTGCACCCCTGGCTCGTGAACAGCTCCACCACCCCGACGGGCTTTGCGAAACCGGATGTTTCGCTCTCCTGCGCCGTCACCTGTCCGGAAACTGCCGACAAGGCGACTGCAAACAGACAAAGCCGCACAAATGTTCTGACTGGCATGGCAATTTCCGAACCTGCCGGCTTATCCGGCTTTGTTTTATGCACCGACCTGTTTGGCAGATGTGGCGTTCACCGCAAAGTCACGTTGCGGTGAGCCAATTCTGCGTAAAAGCAAAGGGTCGCCGGTTATCCCGGCGACCCTTTATTTCTGCACTGCTGACCGGTCAGGCAGCGAGATCGCGCAGCACGTACTGCAGGATGCCGCCGTTCTTGTAGTAGTCCAGCTCATCCAGCGTATCGATGCGGCACAGGATGGGAACTTCCTTCACCGAACCATCGGCATAGGTGATCTTCGCCACCATCTTCTGGCGTGGCTTGATGGTCTCCACGCCGTCGATCTCAACCAGCTCGTCGCCCTTGAGGTTGAGCGAGGCCCACGAGGTGCCTTCCTCGAACACGAAGGGGATGATGCCCATGCCGACGAGGTTGGAGCGGTGGATGCGCTCGAAGGACTGGGCGATCACGGCGCGCACGCCGAGCAGGTTGGTGCCCTTGGCCGCCCAGTCGCGCGACGAGCCGTTGCCGTACTCGACGCCGGCGAAGATGACCAGCGGCACGCCTTCCTTCTTGTACTCCATGGCGGCGTCGTAGATCGACATCTCTTCCTTGGACGGATAGTGGATCGTGTAGCCGCCTTCCTTGCCGTTCTCGCCCAGCATGTGGTTGCGGATGCGGATGTTGGCGAAAGTGCCGCGCATCATGACTTCATGGTTGCCGCGGCGCGTGCCGTACTGGTTGAAGTCGGCAACGTTCACGCCATGGTCGAGCAGATATTTGCCCGCCGGCGAAGCCGCCTTGATCGAGCCTGCCGGCGAGATGTGGTCGGTGGTGATCTTGTCGCCGAACAGGCCGAGAATGCGGGCGCCCTTAATGTCGGAAACCTTGCCAGCGCCCTTGCCAATGCCCACGAAATAGGGCGGGTTCTGAACATAGGTCGACTTGTCGTCCCACGAATAGGTCTGGCCTTCCGGCGCCTTCACCTTCTGCCAGTTCTCGTCGCCCTTGAAGACGTCGGCATATTTGCGGGCGAACAGCTCGCGCGTGACGTTCTTCTCGATGAACTCGTTGATCTCCGCCGATGTCGGCCAGATGTCGCGCAGATAGACCGGATTGCCGTCGCGGTCTTCGCCGAGCGGCTCTTTTGTCAGGTCCTTCGTGACGGTTCCGGCCAGCGCATGCGCCACCACCAGCGGCGGCGAGGCGAGGTAGTTTGCCTGCACGTCCGGCGAGACACGGCCTTCGAAGTTGCGGTTGCCGGACAGAACGGCGGCCGCGATCAGGCCCTTGTCGTTGATGGTCTTGGAAATCGGCCCCGGCAGCGGGCCGGAGTTGCCGATGCAGGTGGTGCAGCCGAAGCCGACCAGATTGAAGCCGATCTGGTCGAGCTCCTTCTGCAGGCCCGCCTTTTCCAGATACTCGGCCACGACCTGCGAGCCCGGCGCCAGCGACGTCTTCACCCATGGCTTCTGCTTGAGGCCGAGGCGATTGGCGTTGCGGGCGAGCAGGCCGGCGCCGATCAGCACCGAGGGGTTGGAGGTGTTGGTGCAGGAGGTGATCGCCGCGATCACCACGTCGCCATGACCGAGATCATAGTCCGTGCCTTCAACCGCATAGCGCCTGTGCATGTCGGCGGCCTTCTTGTACTCGGTCTCCATCGCCTGTGCGAAGCCATCAGCAATGCCTTCCAGCGGCACGCGGCCTTCAGGACGCTTGGGGCCGGCCATAGAAGGCACGACGTCGCCCATGTCGAGTTCAAGCGTGTCGGTGAAGACGGGGTCCTGCGAGCTGTCGTCGCGCCACATGCCCTGCGCCTTCGAATAGGCCTCGACCAGCGCAATGCGATCATCCTTGCGGCCGGACGTGGTCAGGTAACGCACCGTTTCGCTGTCCACGGGGAAGAAGCCGCAGGTCGCGCCATATTCAGGACCCATATTGGCGATGGTGGCGCGATCGGCCAGCGTCATGTTGGAGAGGCCGGGGCCGAAGAACTCGACGAACTTGCCGACGACGCCCTTCTTGCGCAGCATCTGGGTGACGGTGAGCACGAGGTCGGTGGCGGTGACGCCTTCCCTCAGCCTGCCGGTGAGGCGGAAGCCGATGACTTCCGGCAGGAGCATGGAAACCGGCTGGCCGAGCATGGCCGCCTCGGCCTCGATGCCGCCCACGCCCCAGCCAAGCACGCCAAGTCCGTTGATCATGGTGGTGTGCGAGTCGGTGCCGACGCAGGTGTCCGGATAGGCGGTGGTCGCGCCATCCCCATCCTTCGTCCACACGACCTGACCGAGATATTCGAGGTTCACCTGATGGCAGATGCCGGTGCCGGGCGGAACCACGCGGAAATTGTCGAACGCCTGCTGGCCCCATTTCAGGAACTTGTAGCGCTCTTCGTTGCGCTCATATTCGAGTTCCACGTTGCGGGCGAAGGCCAGCGGCGTGCCGAACTCGTCGACGATGACGGAGTGGTCGATGACCAGGTCCACCGGCACCAGAGGATTGATCTTCTGCGGATCGCCACCGAGCGAGACGATACCGTCGCGCATGGCGGCAAGGTCGACCACGCCGGGCACGCCGGTGAAGTCCTGCATCAGCACGCGGGCGGGACGATAGGCGATCTCGACGCCGGCAGCGCCTTTGTCATCGAGCCAGCTGGCCACGGCCTGGATCGATTCCTTTGTAACGGAGCGGCCGTCCTCGTTGCGCAGAAGGTTTTCCAGAAGCACCTTCATCGAATAAGGAAGCCGGGAAACACCATCAAGGCCGTTCTTCTCGGCCTCGAGCAAATCGTAGTAGACATATTCGGTGCCGGCAGCGGTCAGCGTGCGGCGACAATTGAAGCTATCGAGAGATTTGGACACGTGCGATCCCATCCTAAAGTCGTTCAGCCTGATTGGGAACGGACTCCGATGGCATGCTCATCACGCGCAAAGGTGCGGGTACGGCCATTTCCGCTGTCCGCTCCCAGCGCTCGGGCCGTTCAAGGCGGCTCGCGCACCAGTTCGGCGCAATATGGTTTGCCTTCCCCGACCGCTGGGGTTGGTAAGCTGGATATAGTGAATATCCTGGAATAGTTCTAGACGGTGTTTGGGCAATTTTGACGCAGCTCAGGGTTGCGCGGCATGGAAATGACAAAAGGAGGTCCGATGCGGCTGATCGCCGAGAACCTTGCGGGCGAACGCGGCGGAGAGACCATCTTCGCCAATGTGGAGTTCGCTCTTGAAGATGGCGAAGCGCTGATCGTCACCGGCCCCAACGGCTCGGGCAAGTCCACGCTGTTGCGGGTGGTCGCAGACCTTCTGCCCGCCCTCGAAGGCAGCGTGCGCTTCGAGGGCGGCGGCAAGAAATGGCCCACCCCCTCGGCAGCCTGCCACTATCTCGGCCACCTCAACGCCATGAAGACGGCGCTGACCGTCAACGAGAACCTCGATTTCTGGCAACGTTTTGCCGGCGAACCGGCGCTCGGCATCACCGAGGCGCTGGAGGAAGTGGGCCTCGGCCATATCGGCCACCTGCCCTTCGGCTATCTGTCCACAGGCCAAAAGCGGCGCGCCGCCCTTGCGCGCCTGCTGGTGAGCCGCCGGCCGGTCTGGCTGCTTGACGAACCGACCGCCGGCCTCGACAAGGCATCCGAGAAACGGCTGGCCGAAATGATGGAATGGCATCTGGACGAAGGCGGCATCATCGTTGCCGCCACCCACCTGCCGCTCGGCATCGAGGGGGTAAAATCTCTGGACATGGGAACTAAATCTCATGGGTGAACGCAGTGACACTGCAGCGGAGATGACTGCCGCCGCGCTGCGCAGGGGCGCGGCAGGAAACGATAGCGCATGCTAGCTCTGTTCCTGCGCGACCTGCGCCTTTCCATGCGCGTCGGCGGCGGCGCGCTGACCGGCATCATCTTCTTCCTCGCCGTGATCGCCACCATCCCCTTCGGCGTCGGTCCCGATCTGAACCTGCTTTCCCGCATCGGCCCCGCGATCCTGTGGATCGGCGCGCTGCTGGCCTCGCTGCTTGGCCTCGACCGCCTGTTCCAGGCCGACCGCGAGGACGGTTCGCTCGATCTTCTGGTACTGGAGGCGGACCGCCACATGCTGGCGCTGACCGTGCTGGTCAAATGCCTCGCCCACTGGACCGGCTCGGTGCTGCCACTGGTGATCGCAGCCCCCCTGCTCGGCCTGTTCATGAACATGGAGCCGCTGGCGATCGCAGCCACGGCGCTTACCCTGCTTGCCGGCACGCCGGCCATCACCTTCATCGGCGCAGCCGGGGCTGCTGTCACCGTCGCCCTGCCGCGCGGCGGCCTGCTGATCTCCATCCTCGTGCTGCCGCTGACCATTCCGGCACTGATCTTCGGCGTGTCGGCGAGCTATGGGGCCACGCAAAACCCTGCCCCTTTCCTGCAACCCTTCCTCATTCTCGTGGCGCTGACGCTTTTTCTGGCCGTCATCGGGCCGCTGGCCGCGGCTCTGGCGTTACGCCGCAGTGCTGACTGATTGCATGGCGCAAAGCTGAGCGTTAAAGCTTGTCCGGGACGGAGGGGCCGCCATGAAGCGGCCCCGAAGACAGGATTTGCTTCAAGGAAAGCAATGGCAATTCGAAACGACCAGCCATCCTTGATCGGAAACCGGACACAAGAGGTGCGGCAGTGACCACGCACGACCTCTATGTCGCGGCGGCCTATGGCATCGCCGTTCTGGTTCTGGGTGCCCTGATCGGCTGGATTTTGCTCGACCAGCATGCCCGCCGCCGGGAACTGGCCGAACTGGAGGCAGCCGGCATACGCCGCCGCTCGGACCGTAAAAAGACGGCAAAGCCATGAGTTCAGAGACGCCGAGGCCCACGTCACGCCGGCTGTTCGTTCTGCTGCCGCTGGCACTTTTCCTGGCGCTGTGCGGCGTCTTTCTGGCGCAGCTCATGTCGGGCCGCGACATTTCCGAAATCCCTTCGGCCCTGATCGGGGAGCCTGCCCCCCGCACCGGGCTGCCGCCCTTGCCCGGAACCGACCTGCCCGGCCTTGATTCCGAAACCTTTGCCGGCAAGGTCACGTTGGTCAACGTCTTCGCCTCGTGGTGCGTGCCGTGCCGCGACGAGCACCCGATGGTGATGGAACTGAAACGCGACGGGCGCTTCGCCGTTACCGGCCTGAACTACAAGGACAAGCCAGCCAACGCGCTGAAGTTCCTCACCGAACTCGGCAATCCCTACACGGCCATCGGCATCGACGAGAACGGGCGCGCCGGCATCAACTGGGGCGTTTATGGCGTGCCGGAAACCTTCCTTGTCGGCAAGGACGGCCGCATCGCCTACAAACATGTCGGGCCGATCACGCCGGCTTCACTGGCGCAAAGGCTGATGCCCGAGATCGAGAAGGCGCTGATCGCTCAGCCGTAAATTTGCTGACGGATCTGGTAGAGCATGTCGGCGCGGCTGGTGCGCAGATCGGCGAGGTCACGCTCGTCGAGACCGTTGATCTCATCGACCATCTGGCGATAGCGCCGGTGCCTGGCGTAGCTGGCGCGGGCGCGGGTGATCAGGCTGGAGAGGCTCATGGAACATCCCTTTCCGCCTCATGAACCGAGGCGGGTTGTTCCTCCCTTACCTTTACATCATGCCACGATCGCGCTGCAGCGCAAAAGAATATGCTGCAACGCAGCAATGCGTTGAATGCATGGCCGGACGGTATCCGGCGCCCCCGGATGCGGCGGGCGCTTACTTCTTGTCGGAAGGCTCTTCCAGCGAATGGCGCATGATCAGCGGCATCTGGCTCATGGTGAAGGCGATGGTGATGGGCATGATGCCCCAGACCTTGAACGCCACCCAGAAATCGGTCGAGAACATGCGCCACACGATCTCGTTGACCACGGCAAGGAACAGGAAAAAGACGCCCCAGCGCAGGGTCAGCTTGCGCCAGCCCTCGGCATCGAGGCGAAAGGCGGAATCGAACACATAGCCGAGCAGCGATTTGCCGAAGGCCAGACCGCCAAGCAGGGTAACGCCGAACAGCGTGTTGACGATGGTTGGCTTCATCTTGATGAACAACTCGTCCTGCAAATAGAGCGTCAGCGCCCCGAACACCAGAACCACGACGCCCGACACCAGCGGCATGACCGGCAGGGTGCGGGTGAGCACCCACGAGATGGCAAGGGCCAGCGCGGTCGCCGCCATGAACAGGCCTGTGGCGATGAAGATCGGCCCGCCGAATTCGGCCAGAACCGGGAATTTCCCGGCCAGCCACTCGCCACGGGCATTGGCGAAGAAGAAGACCAGAAGCGGCCCCAGTTCCAGCGCCAGCTTGAGCAGCGGATTGACGCCGTCCTTGCCCGAATTCCGGGTTTCGGAAGGGTCACGCTCGAATAGGGGCTGGTTCATGGAGGCTCGCTACCTGTCACTTCGTTCGCTTGCACGTTTCATGCGCGATGTTGCGCCTTAACCGGTTCCGGCAATGGCTTTGGCGAAATCACCGGCCGAGAAGGGTTCGAGATCGTCCACCCCCTCGCCCACGCCGATGAAATAGACCGGCAGCTTGTGCTTCGCCGCGATGGCGACAAGAATACCGCCGCGCGCCGTGCCGTCCAGCTTGGTCATGACCAGACCGTTGACGCCGGCTACATTGCGGAAAATCTCGACCTGGTTGAGCGCATTCTGGCCGGTCGTGGCGTCGACCGTCTGCAAAACCGTATGCGGCGCTTCCGGGTCGAGCTTGCCGAGCACGCGCACGATCTTCTCAAGTTCGGCCATCAGCTCGGCCTTGTTCTGCAGGCGACCGGCCGTATCGATGATCAGCACGTCGGAACCGGCGGCCTTCGCCTGTTCGAAGGCGTCATAGGCGAGACCGGCGGCGTCGGCGCCGAGCTTCGTCGCGATCACCGGCGAGCAGGTGCGCTCGCCCCATATTTTGAGCTGCTCGATGGCGGCCGCCCGGAAGGTGTCGCCCGCCGCCAGCATGACCGAGAGCCCGCCCTCGGTGAGCTTGGCGGCAAGCTTGCCGATGGTGGTGGTCTTGCCGGTGCCGTTGACGCCGACGACCAGAATGACATGCGGCTTGTGCGAAAGGTCGAGTTCCAGCGGCTTCGCCACCGGACCGAGCACTTTTTCGACCTCCGTCGCCATGACGGCGCGCACATCGGCGTCGGACACATCCTTGCCATAGCGGCTGGCCGCCAGCGCGTCGGTAACGCGCAGCGCCGTCTCGACGCCGAGATCGGCGCGGATCAGCACATCCTCCAGATCCTGAAGCGTTTCCTCATCCAGCTTGCGCTTGGTGAAGACGCCGGAAATATTGCCCGAAAGTTCGCGCGAAGAGCGGGAAAGCCCCTCCTTCATGCGCTGGAACCATGTTTTCTTCGGCGCCTCTACCGGCTCCGGCGCCGCTACGGCCTTTTCCTCGACCTTCTTCGCCACCGTCACCTTGCCGGCAGCGGGCTTCGACGCAGCCGCGGATTCAGCCGCAGGCTCGGCGGCGGGAGCAGCCGTTTCCGGCTCAACCGCCACTATATCTGG